>JANOEW010000484.1:0-6657 GCA_031413475.1 Amaricoccus sp. | reverse complement strand
TGACCGCCTTTCCCGGCCACATCGCCTGCGCCGCCACGACGCGCTCGGAGATCGTCGTGCCGGTGTTCGACGCCGGCGGCGGCCTGATCGCCGTGCTCGACGTCGACAGCGACACGCCGGACGCCTTCGACGCAGGCGACGCCGCGGCGCTGGAGGCGCTGATGGCCGAGGTCTTCGCACCTGGCTGAATTTGGCCGGACTGGATTCAGGCAAAGTGCGGAAAGGGCGGCTTGTCCGCATGCGGACAAACGATCAAGTGTCTGTTTCTGATTGATATTCCTCTCAAGATTCACCGAATGGCAATGAAGCCTAACGCGGTATTGCCCGACGGGCCCTCCGGCGACGGCCGCCCGGCCGCCGGCAGGGCGTTTCCGGCGCGTATGCCAGCGCCGATTTCTCTGCTACTTTCGTACGCCACCCGCACCGGCCCGCTCGCGCCGGCGCCACTGGAGAGACGCATGGACGAGGCCGTCGAGCCGCCCCCGAACCTGTGGGCCGACGTGCTGGGCGGCGCCGGCATGGGCCTCCTCCTGGGGGCCTTGGTCGGGCTGTCGAGTTCGCCCGTCGTGGGCGTTGTGGTCGGGGCGCTCGCGTCCGTGCTCGCGGTGTTCCTCGGGCTCGACGCGACCGCTGGCTCGGCGCTCGGCGCGCTCCGGGTCAACGGGCCGCGGATCGGCGCCCTCGGCGCCGCCACCGTGCTTGGCCTCGGCCTCGGCCTCTGGGTGCGCATCACCAACCCGTTCCTGCCCGACCCCGCGACGCAGCTCGCCCGCTGGCAGGCGGCGCTGCCCGACGACCCGACGCTGGCCAAGCAGATGATGGTCATGGAGCGCACCGGCATCGCGCCAGGCCGTTTCCAGTACGGCGACGCGGCCCCGCCCGAGGACATCGAGGTGGCGGCCCAGGAGGGCGCCGGGGCGCGGCAGGCGGTGCTGTTCTCGACCCTCGGGGAGTTCAACGCCTGCAGCCGGCTCGACCCCGCGCGCTTCGCCACGCCGGCCGACGTGCTGCCCGCCTACGCCCGGCGCGGCGCCCCCGACGGGCTGCCGGAGTTCGCGCAGCGGATCGCGGCGCTGCCCGAGGCGGACCTGGGGGTGGCGGTCGCCACTGCGCACGAGCTGTTGTGCGCCCTGCAGCGGGCGGACGCACCGTGACCGCGGCCGCCCGCCTCGCGCTGGCCTGCGCGCTGGCCGCCGCGCCGGGGGTGGGGTCGGCTTCGCCCGCGTTCGAAAGCGTGGTGCTGGTGCGCTGCGCCATGGCCGGCGGCGAGGCCAAGGCGACCGGGTTCGTCTGGCCGGAGCCGGGGCGGATCGTCACCGCGCTGCACGCCGTCGCCGGATGCGAGGAGATCGTCGTCTGGAGCGAGGCGTCGGGCCGCGAGGCCCTGGCGTGGATCGACCGGGTCGACCTGGAGGCCGACCTCGCGCTGCTCGCGCTCGACGACGATCTCGGCCTCAAGCCGGTCAGCTTCGCGCCCGACCCGCCCGACGTCACGGCCGACCATGTCACGATGGGCTATCCGCTGGCGGCCGAGCAGATGATCCGCATGGGCATCGAGTTCGGCGGCGGCCTGCGCAGCGACGTCACCACACTCGGCGACGCCTTCGCCTCGGCCGAGCTCGAGACGCTGTTCCGCGACCAGCCCTATCCGACCCGCGACACCAGCATCCTGCGGGTCAACTCCACCATCCAGCCCGGTCATTCCGGGGCGCCGATCTTCGACGCGAGCGGCGCCGTGGTCGCCATTGTCGACGGCGGCCTGCTGGGCGGCTGGCGCACGATCAACTGGAGCATCCCGGCGCATCTCTACCTGCCCGACCTGCTCGCCTCGGAGGACCCGCCGCCGGAAGGGCCCTCGCACCAGGCCCAGCTCTTCAGCGCCGTCAGCGAGGAGGAGGCGACGCAGGTGGCGTTCGGCGCCATGGCCGAGGCGGGCGGCGAGGAGGGCACGCTCCATCTCGTCCGCCAGGTCGGCCTGCTGGAATTCGCCGAGCTGAACGGTCTCGACGGCGAAAGCTCCATTGTCGACGACATCCGCCAGCTCATCCAGGACGAGGCGCGGCTCGCGTCGCTCGCTTTCGACATCTACGAGGAGGCGTCGAGCGGCGCGACCATCGGCGTGCCCGAGGGGAGCCAACCCTGGTGGAACGCGGAGCGCGGCGTGATCGAGGCCAGGAACCCGACGGAAAACGTCTTCCTCGCGGTCACGCTCGGCCGCTCGGCCTCGTTCGCCGAGGCGGTGGAGGTGGATCTCACAAAGTTCGCCGGCGACGAGTCCGCCTACGCGTACTGGGCCGAGGGCGAGGACCCGAGCGGGCCCGTCTTCTCGTACTACGACGAGGCGCTCGAGAGCGCTGAGCATTTGAGCAAGCACACCGGCGCTCACCCCGAGACGGGCGAGTCGCTCGAGATGACCCTCCACGTCTTCGCGGATGGAGCTGACTTCATCGGCACCTCGGTCCGCGCCGTCAACGGCGCAGAGAACTTCGGGCCGGAGGACCGCCTCGACTACCTCCTGATGGATTTCGGCGCGACGTTCCTGACGAATCTCGCGCCCACCGAGGAGTCGACACAGGCTGCGCCCGGCGGCGTCGCGGATGAGCTTGACGCGTCGGGCGTGCTCCATCTCGTCCGCCGGATCGGCCTGCTGGAATTCGCCGAGCTGAACGGTCTCGACGGCGAAGGCTCAATCGTCGACGACATCCGGCAGCTGCTGCAGGACGATGCGCAGCTCGCGTCGCTCGCTTTCGACATCTACGAATGCCCGTTGACCGGAGCGGCCGTCGGCGTGCCCGAGGGGACCGAACTCTACTGGAACGAAGAGCGCGGCGTGATCGAGGCCAGCAACCCGCAGGGGAGCGCTTATCTCGCGGTCAGGGTCGGCCGCGCGGACTCGTTCGTCGAGGCGGTGGAGGTGGGTCTCGCGAACTTCGCCGGCGAGGAGTCCGGTTACGCCTACTGGGCCGAGGGCGAGGACCCGAGCGGGCCCGTCTTCCACCACTACGACGAGGAGCACGAGTTCGCCGGACTGGTGCGCACGCACACCGGCGAGCAGCCCGAAACGGGCGCCTCGGTCGAGATGATCCTCGGCCTGTTCGCGCGGGGCCCCGAATTCATCGGCACCTCGGTCTTCGCCGTCGACGGCGGCGAGGCCAGCGGGCCGGAGGGCCTCGTCGACTACCGCATGATGGAGTTCGGCGCGACGTTCCTGACGGATTTCGCGCTCAACTGAGCGCGCCCGCCGCCGCGCCCGGTCCCCTCCTCGCGGCGATCGGGCGCACGAATTTTCTTGATGCCGGGCAGGGTCCGTGAAATCTGGCGCTATGCCCGAAAGCCGCTTTCCCGCGTGGTCCGAGGTGGCCGCCGGCCTGGTCGCCGTCGCGGCCCGGCGGGCGCCGGCCGACATGGTGATCCGCGACTGCGCCTGGGTGAACGTGCATTCGCGCGAGGTGCTGCCCGGGTCGGACATCGCGATCAAGGCCGGGCGGTTCGCGTCCTGCGGCCAGGACGCGGGCCCGATGATCGGGCCGGACACGGTGGTGATCGACGCGGGCGGGCGGTTCCTGATCCCGGGCCTCTGCGACGGGCACATGCACGTCGAGAGCGGCATGCTCACCGTCAGCCAGTTTGCCCGCGCGGTGATGCCGCACGGCACCACGACGATGTTCGTCGACCCGCACGAGGTGGCGAACGTGCTCGGCCTCGTCGGCGTGCGGCTGATGCACGACGAGGCGTCGGTCCAGCCGATCAACGTCTATGTGCAGATGCCCTCCTGCGCGCCCTCGGCGCCGGGGCTGGAGACGCCCGGGGCCGAGATCGGCCCGGCGGACGTCGCCGAGGCGATGGCCTGGCCGGGGATCATCGGGCTCGGCGAGATGATGAACTATCCCGGCGTGGTCCGTGGCGATCCGAAGATGCTGGCCGAGATCGCCGCGACCCAGGCCGCCGGCAAGGTGGTCGGCGGGCACTACGCCTCGCCTGACCTGACCGACTTCCCCGCCTACGCCGCCGGCGGCCCTTCGGACGACCACGAGGGCACCCGCGAGGCGGATGCGATCATGCGCGTGCGCCAGGGCATGCGCGCGATGCTGCGCCTCGGGTCGGCCTGGTACGACGTCGCGGCGCAGATCACCGCGGTGACCGAGAAGGGCCTCGATCCGCGCAACTTCATCCTCTGCACCGACGACTGCCACTCGGGCACGCTGGTGAACGAGGGTCATATGAACCGGGTGGTGCGCCACGCGATCGACTGCGGCCTCGACCCGCTGATCGCGCTGCAAATGGCGACGATCAACACCGCCACGCATTTCGGCCTGGAGCGCGAACTGGGCTCGATCGCGCCCGGGCGCCGGGCCGACTGCATCCTGACCTCCGATCTGGCGGCCCTGCCGATCGAGACGGTGATCGCGCGCGGGCAGGTCGTGGCCGAGGCCGGCGTCTGCCTCGCGCCGGCGCCCGCCTTCCGCTGGCCCGACACGGCGCGGCGCACGGTGCACATGAAGCGAGACCTGACGGCTTCGGACTTCGACGTTCCCGCGCCGCCGGCGGCGAACCGGGTGCGGGCGCGGGTGATCGGGGTGGTCGAGAACCAGGCCCCGACCAAGGCGCTCGAGGCGGACCTCGCCGTGCGCGACGGGCTGGTCGAGCCGGCGGGCGACGTCGCGCAGATCGCGCTGGTGGAACGCCACCGCGCGACCGGCGGCGTGGTCAACGCCTTCGTCGCGGGCTTCGGCTACGACACGCCCTGCGCGGTCGCCTCCACCGTCGCCCACGACAGCCACCACATGATCGTCGTCGGCACCTCCAAGCCCGACATGGCCCGCGCCGCCAACCGCCTGCGCGCGCTCGGTGGCGGCGTGACCGTCTGGCGCGAAGGGATCGAGCTCGCCCATGTGGCGCTGCCGATCGCCGGTCTGATGTCCGACGCGCCCGCCGAGCAGGTCGCCGAATGCGCGCAGGGCATCGTCGCCGCGATGGCGGCCTGTGGCTGCCGGCTCAACAACGCCTATATGCAACATTCCCTGCTCGCGCTGGTCGTCATCCCCGCGCTGCGCATCTCCGATCTCGGCCTGATCGACGTAACCCGGTTCGAAAAGACCGACCTGTTCCTGCCCGCCTGAGGGGGCCGTCCGTGCATCACCGCCAGCCGCTCGCCGAGCTTCCCGTCCTCGCCCCGCCGTCGGCGCCCGACCGGCTGTTCACCGACGCCGTCGAGGCCGTGGCCGAGCTGCACGCGCGCTATGCCGCCGCGACCGGATTTCTGCGCGACAACTTCGCCCGCGTGATGGCCGGCGCCGCGCCCGACGGCCGCTACCGCGCGTACTACCCGATGGTCAGCGTCACCACCGCCAGCTTCGCCAAGGTCGACTCGCGGCTTTCCTTCGGCCATGTCACCGAACCGGGCACCTACGCCACCACGATCACCCGCCCGGAGCTGTTCGCGGGCTACCTGACGCAGCAGATCGGCCTGTTGATCCAGAACCACGGCATGCCGGTCCGCGTCGGCGACAGCGACACCGCGATTCCACTGCATTTCGCCATGGATGAAGACGCGCATGTCGAGGGCTCGATCCAGGACACGCTGCACCGGCCGCTGCGCGACATCTTCGACGTGCCGGATCTGAACACCACCGACGACCACATCGTCAACGGCTCGCCGCGGCTCGGCCCGGACGGCGCGCGGCCGCTGGCGCCCTTCACCGCGCAGCGCATCGATTATTCGCTGGCGCGGCTGGCGCACTACACCGCCACCAGCGCCGCGCATTTCCAGAACCACGTGCTCTTCACCAACTACCAGTTCTACATCGACGAGTTCGTCGACTACGCCCGCGCCGCGCTGCAGGATCCGGCCTCGGGCTACGGCGCCTTCGTCGAGCCCGGCGGGGTCGTCACCACCCAGGCCGGAACCAACGGCACGCCGCTCGCCAAGACGCCGCAGATGCCGGCGTATCACCTCACGCGCAAGGACACCTCCGGCATCACCATGGTCAACATCGGCGTCGGCCCGTCGAACGCCAAGACCATCACCGACCACATCGCGGTGCTGCGCCCGCATGTCTGGCTGATGCTGGGCCACTGCGCCGGCCTGCGCAACTCGCAGAGCCTCGGCGACTATGTGCTGGCGCATGCCTACATGCGCGAGGACCACGTGCTCGACGACGACCTGCCGGTCTGGGTGCCGATCCCGCCGCTCGCCGAGGTGCAGGTCGCGCTCGAGAACGCGGTGGCCGAAATCACCGGGCTCGAAGGCTTCGAACTGAAGAAGATCATGCGCACCGGCACCGTCGCCACCATCGACAATCGCAACTGGGAGCTGCGCGACCAGTCCGGCCCGGTCGCACGCCTCAGCCAGGCCCGCGCCATCGCGCTCGACATGGAGAGCGCTACCATTGCCGCCAACGGCTTCCGCTTCCGGGTGCCCTATGGCACGCTGCTCTGCGTCTCCGACAAGCCGCTGCACGGCGAGCTGAAACTGCCCGGCATGGCCACCGCCTTCTACAAGCGCCAGGTGGCGCAGCACCTGCTGATCGGCATCCGGGCGATGGAGAGCCTGCGCGACATGCCGCTGGAGAAGCTGCATTCGCGCAAGCTGCGCAGCTTCGACGAGACCGCGCGATCCCGCGC
Organism: Amaricoccus sp.; assembly: GCA_031413475.1. GTDB lineage: Bacteria > Pseudomonadota > Alphaproteobacteria > Rhodobacterales > Rhodobacteraceae > Amaricoccus. The sequence continues at coordinate 33 of JANOEW010000484.1, read as the reverse complement.
ACGGGGGCGGGCTCGGTGCCGTCGGAGACGATC
>JANOEW010000483.1:0-1607 GCA_031413475.1 Amaricoccus sp. | reverse complement strand
GACCTTTGCTGCCCACGGCGCCGGAAAATTTCCACCACGCTTTTGCCATCGATGACGGCTGGTGGCTATCACGCGGACCGGCGATCGCATCCCGCTGGCGGGAGTTCGTCTCGCAATGATGCGCTATGCCCTGCGCCGCTTCCTGGGCGCCATTCCCACCCTGTTCGTGATCATAACCCTTGCCTTTTTCATGATGCGCGCCGCCCCCGGCGGTCCGTTCGACAGCGAGCGACGACTGCCGCCGGAAGTCGAACGCAACGTCAAGGCCGCCTACAATCTCGATAAGCCGCTGGCCCAGCAATATCTGATCTATCTGGGCAAGCTGGCGCATGGCGATCTCGGTCCGTCCTACAAGAACAAGGATTTCACCGTGGCGCAGCTGATCGGCACCGGCCTGCCGGTGAGCGCGCGGCTTGGCCTGACCGCCATGGCGCTGGCGCTGCTGGTGGGAAGTTTCCTGGGCATTTGGGCGGCGCTCCGACAGAATAAATGGCAGGATTATTCGGTGATGAGCGTGGCGATGCTGGGCATCACCATTCCCACCTTCGTCACCGCTCCGCTTTTGACCCTGGTATTCGGCATCTACGGCATCACCTTGTTCGGTCACGACCTGTCGCTGCCGGTGGGGGGATGGAATGGCGGCGCCTGGCGCAACATGATTCTGCCCGTGACGGTATTGGCGCTGCCCCAGATCGCCATCGTGGCGCGAATGATGCGCGGCTCGATGGTGGAAGTGTTGCGCGCCAATTATATCCGCACCGCCCGCGCCAAGGGCCTCGGCGAGCGCAGTGTGCTTTTCCTGCATGCCCTGAAGAATGCCGCCGTGCCGATCGTCACCGTGATCGGCATCGGTATCGCGCTGTTGATCGGGGGCGCCGTCGTCACCGAGAGCGTGTTCGCGATCCCGGGGCTCGGCCGCCTGACGATCGATGCCATCGTGCGCCGCGACTATCCGCTGATCCAGGGCCTCGTACTGATGTTCAGCTTCGTCTACGTGCTGGTCAATCTCGCGATCGACCTCGTCTATACGCTGCTCGACCCGAGGATCCGCTATTGAACGCCCCCGTCTCCACCCAAGCGGCCCCCGCTTTCGCTGCCGCCCCCGATCTTCCCGACATCCTGCCGCCGGTACGCGAGCGCAAGGGGATATGGGGTTTCGCCTGGCGCCATCCGACGATGGCGATCGGGCTGTTCATTCTGACCCTGATGCTGCTGGCGGCCATCCTCGCACCGTTGCTCGCCACCGTCGATCCGACCGCACTCGCTCCGGTCAAGCGCACGCGAGAGCCGTCCGCCGAGCATTGGTTCGGCACCGACGCTTTCGGGCGCGACATATACAGCCGCGTGCTCTACGGGGCGCGGGTCTCGCTGCTGGTCGGTTTCGCCGTCGCGATCCTGTCGTCGATCATCGGGCTCAGCATCGGCCTCGTATCCGGCTACATGCGCGCGCTCGACGGCCTGATCATGCGGGTGATGGACGGCCTGATGTCGATCCCGCCGATCCTGCTCGCCATCGCGCTGGTGGCCTTGACGCGGGCCAGCGTGCAGAACGTGATCCTGGCCATCACCGTCGCCGAGATCCCGCGCGTTTCGCGCCTCGTGCGTGG
>JANOEW010000482.1:0-2845 GCA_031413475.1 Amaricoccus sp. | reverse complement strand
ATCTGCTCGGAAGCCCAGCTTTCGCTAAGCACGCGCGCATTCTGGCTTGCACTTGCGAATAAGGAACTGCTTCTCTCAAGCAGGAGACTCAGTTCGCGTGGGTGGGCCTCGCCGGCCTCGGTCACCGGGGGGGGCGCGAGCGTGCCGTAGCGGCTTTGCCGCCGGTGCTCCGGCGCAATCTTGCCGGTGTGGTTCACGAACCGCCACGGCGGGTCGGCGAGCACGCAGCCGAAGCGGCGGCCCGCGAGGCTGGTCGAAATGTCTTGTGTCGCCTGGTTCGTCATCCGCTATATCTTGCGCCATCCTCTGGGGCCCGACAATGTGAACAATACAGAAACATCGTCGGGCCGCAAGCGTCCACAGGCTTAACACGTGCTCCGGCGCCGCGGGCGGCGGGTGGCCGATCGCCGCGCTGGACGCATGGCCCCGCGCGCGGCTAGGCTCAGTGCGCCGCGGTCGTCCGGCCCGGGGCGACTGCCGCCGGTGGACGCGGCGTTCGACCTCAGGGAACGGAGCTGACGCCATGACCGACTACGCGATGATCGTTCCCGCGCCCGGCGGACCCGAAGCCTTCGTGCGGCGCGATGTCGTGCCGCCGGTCCCGGGGCTGGGCGAGGCGCTGGTGCGGCACCGGGCGGTTGGGCTGAACTTCCTCGACGTCTATCACCGCTCGGGCCTCTATCCCTGGCCGGTCGACCGCGACCTCGTCCCCGGGTCCGAGGGTGCGGGCGTGGTCGAGGCGGTGGGCGCGGACGTGACCGAGGTCGCGCCGGGCGACCGGGTCGCCTACACGCTGCCGCTCGGGGCCTACGCCAGCGCGCGGGTTATCCCTGCGGACCGGCTGGTGAAGCTGCCCGACGCGATTTCCGACGACGTAGCCGCAACGATCATGCTCAAGGGAATGACGGCGCAATACTTGATCCATTCCACCTTCCGGGTCGAAGCGGGGATGACCGTGCTGGTGCAGGCCGCGGCGGGGGGCGTCGGGCTTATCCTCGGTCAATGGCTGGCCGCCAAGGGCGCGACCGCGATCGGCACGGCGGGCGGACCGGAAAAGGCCGCGCTGGCGCGCGCGCACGGCTACGGCCACGTGATCGACTACCGCGCCGGGGATTTCGTCGCCGAGGTCAGGGCGCTGACCGGCGGCGAGGGCGTGCATGTGGTCTACGACAGCGTCGGGCGCGACACCTGGCGCGGCTCGCTCGCCTGCCTGCGGCAGCGCGGCATGTTCGTGACCTTCGGGCAGTCCTCGGGGGCGATCGAGGGCTTCGGCCTGGGCGACCTGGCCGCGGGCGGGTCGCTGTCGGCCTGCCGTCCGACGCTGTTTCACTACATCGCCACGCGGGCGGAGCTGGAATCGCGGGCGGCGGACCTGTTCGGCATGGTGGCGAGCGGGGCGATTCGTGCCGAGGTGCGTCAGCGATTCGCGCTGGGCGAGGCGACGACGGCGCACAGGGCGCTCGAGGCGCGCCGGACCGTCGGCGCGAGCGTGCTCATTCCATGAGCATCCGAGCCGGAAGCGTGCGCGTCGGACGCCGGCGCTGAAGCCGGCGCGTCCGCTGCAAAGGCATTTGTGTCAATCTGATGAAAGCGCGTGCAACGCATCGGTGAAACAACTTAAGATAGAATTCTGGTTTACGCCGGCCCCGATTTACGCTTAGTTAGCACTCCGCCGGCACCCTGGCGCTGGAAATCGGAGCGCCATCGTGAGCCAGAACCTCGTCGTCTGCCTTTCCCTGTCGGTCCTGATCGCGGGCTCGGTCGCGGTCCTGAGCGTCGTGGCGGGCGCAAGTTGGTGGTTGGCGCTGGCGCTTTACAGCGCGAGCGGCTCGCTCAGCCTCGTTGGCCTCACGCTCGCGGCAACAAAGGCCGAACCGAAGTTGGCGCCCCAGGGCCCGGCCTTCGCCTGACGCCGTCCCTCAAAGCACGTAGCGACTGAGGTCGGCCGACCGACTCAGCGCGCCGAGATGCGTCTCGACGAAGGCGGCGTCCACCGTCACCGCCTCGCCGCCGCGATCGGGCGCCGAAAAGCTCAGCTCCTCGAATACGCGCTCGAGCACGGTATAGAGCCGCCGGGCACCGATGTTCTCCACCGCCCGGTTCACCTCCGCCGCGATCCGCGCCAGCGCGGCGATGCCGTCCGCGGTGAAGCCGACCGTGACCTGCTCGGTGGCCATCAGCGCGGAATACTGCAGCGTCAGCGCGTTGTCGGTCTCGGTCAGGATGCGCACGAAATCCGCCTCGGTCAGGGCGCGCAGCTCGACACGGATCGGCAGACGGCCCTGCAACTCGGGCAGCAGATCCGACGGTTTCGCGATATGGAACGCGCCGCTCGCGATGAACAACACGTGGTCGGTCTTGACCGGCCCGTGCTTGGTCGAGACCGTGGTGCCCTCGATCAGCGGCAGCAGGTCGCGCTGGACGCCCTCGCGGCTGACGTCGGCGCCGCGGGTCTCGGCGCGGGCGGCGACCTTGTCGATCTCGTCAAGGAAGACGATGCCGTTCTGCTCCACCGCCTCGATCGCGGCGCGGGTGACCGCCTCCTGGTCGAGCAGCTTGTCGGCCTCCTCGGTGATCAGCAGCTCGTAGGAAGCGGCGACCGACAGGCGGCGGCGGGTCTTGCGGCCGCCGAACGCCTTGCCGAAAATGTCGCCGAGGTTGAGCGCGCCCATCCCGCCGGGCTGGCCGGGGATGTCCATCATCGGGAACGGGCTGGAGGTGTCGGCGACTTCGAGCTCGATCTCCTTGTCGTCGAGCGAGCCGTCGCGCAGCTTGCGACGGAACATCTCGCGGGTCTGGTCGCGCGCGCCCTCGCCAGCCAGCGCGTCGATCACCCGCGCCTCGG
>JANOEW010000481.1:0-9069 GCA_031413475.1 Amaricoccus sp. | reverse complement strand
ATAGTCGCGCAGGCCCGCCGCCGCCGCGAGGCCCGGCAGCGCGGCGAGCGCGGCCGGGGCCCCGCCGTGCTCGCGGATCAGCCGGATGAACGTCGCCGGCCCGACCCGGCGCGCGCGCGCCAGCCGCAGCCAGTCCAGCGCCGCCGCCTCCGAACCGGGCAGCGCCTCGGGCGGGATCTTGGTGGAACGGGGCGGTGCGGCGTCGGTCAAGCGATCCTCCACCGCCAGAAGCCGGCGCCGCGGTTAACGCCTTCCTAACCGCCGCTCCGGACGCGCCCGGATCGCCGCGCCGCCTCCGCCCCCGGCCGTTGTCTGCTATACTCGGGGCATGGACCCCGCCGCCCTCTGCCGCGATTGCCTCGACCTGAGCGACGCTCCCGGGCGATGCCCAGCCTGCGGGTCGCCGCGCCGGCTCGCGCACCCGGAGCTGCAAACCCTCGCCATCGCCCATCTCGACTGCGACGCCTTCTACGCCTCGGTCGAAAAGCGCGACGATCCCGCCCTCCGCGATCGCCCCGTCATCGTCGGCGGCGGCCGCCGCGGCGTGGTCACCACCGCCTGCTACATCGCCCGCATCAAGGGTGTCCGCTCCGCCATGCCGATGTTCAAGGCCCTGCGGCTCTGCCCCGAGGCGGCGGTCGTCAAACCCCGCATGGCCCGCTACTCCGAGGTCAGCCGCGACATCCGTGCGCGGATGCAGGCGCTCACCCCGCTGGTCGAGCCGCTGTCGCTCGACGAGGCGTTCCTCGACCTCTCCGGCACCGAACGGCTGCATCGCGCCCCGCCCGCCGTCCTGCTGGCCCGCCTGCAGGCCGAGATCGAACGCGAGCTCGGGCTGACCGTCTCGATCGGGCTCTCGCACAACAAGTTCCTGGCCAAGATCGCCTCCGACCTCGACAAGCCGCGCGGCTTCCGGATCATCGGCCGCGCCGAGACCGAAGCCTTCCTCGCCCCGCGCCCGATCGGCCTGATCTGGGGCGTCGGCCCCAGCACGCTCGCAGCCCTCGACGCCGCCGGCCTGCGCACCGTAGCCGACCTGCGCAGCCGCGACCGCACCGCGCTGATCGCCCGATTCGGCAGCCTCGGCGACCGCCTGTGGCGGCTCGCTCGCGGCGAGGACGACCGCCCGGTGTCGCCCGACCAGGACCCCAGGTCGGTCTCGGGCGAGACCACCTTCGCCGAGGACCTCGCCGACCTCGGGGCGCTGACGCCGATCCTCTGGAGCCTGACCGAAAGCGTCTCCGCCCGCCTGAAGGACCGCGGTCTCGCCGGCCGGGTCGTCACGCTCAAGCTCAAGCGCGCGGATCACCGCCTCGTCACCCGCCGCGTCAAGCTCGCCGGGGTCTCGCGCATGGCCGAGCGGCTCTACGCGGCCGCGCTGCTCATGTTGCAGCGCGAGATCACGTCCGGTCCCTTCCGTTTGATCGGCATTGGCATATCCGAGATACATCACTCAACCGTAGATGATGACGCACCGGACCTGCTCGATCCCGGTGACGCGCGGCGGCTCGCCGCCGAACGCGCGTCAGATCAGGTCCGCAACCGCTTTGGACCTCAGTCTATCGCGCTCGGACGGGCGTTGCGCTGAGTTTGCACCCCTAAGCAGCCTGGTCCGCGCGGATAATGTGCAGAAACGGCACGATCGCAAAAAAATATCGCTCCGACCGCGATGCGATCGTTGACTATGTTGCGGCGCGGCATATCCTCGGGATCGTGATGCGGTGCATCATACACGCCCTATGGGCGTTTCCTCCCTAAACTTGGGCCGTGCCTCGTGCACGGCCTCTTTTTTTAGCGGCTCATTCCGCCGCGATCGGCACCACCCGCGGGCCGACGCGGACGAGATCGCCGATCGCCGCGGTGATCCGGCCGCGCACCTCGTCGAAGGCCGGCAGCTTTTCGATCCGCGCCTCGTCCATATAGAGGCCGCGGTCGACCTCGATCTGCAATGCGTGCAGCCGCGCCTGCGGGCGGCCGAAGGTCTGGGTGATGTAGCCGCCGGCAAAGGGCGCGTTGCGCGCCACGGTGAAACCGGCGGCGGTGAAGATCTCGCTGGCCGCATCGATCAGCCATCGGTCGCAGGACGCGCCGAACCGATCGCCGAGAACGAGGTTCGGCCGCCGCCCCCAGACCGTGGGCGACGCGGCCAGCGCGTCGTGCGGCATGGAATGGCAGTCGAACAGCATCGCGAGCCCGAACTGCGCCCGGCTTTCCTCCAGCAGCAGCCGCAGCCGCGCATGGTAGGGGTGATGATACGTCGCGATCCGGCGCTGCGCCTCGGCCAGGGTCAGTTTGCCCTCCACGATCGGTCGGCCTTCGGCGACCACCCGCGGGATCACCCCGAGCCCCGCGGCGATTCGCGGATTGAGGAAGCGCCGCGAGGCCCCGGCGATCAGCGCCGGATCAAGATCGTCCGGCGCTCGGTTGAGATCGACGCAGGCGCGCGGCGCCCGAGCGGCCAGCAGCGGCGCGCCCAGCGCCGGCGCGGCGGCGAACAGCTCGTCGACGAAAGCGTCCTCCGACGAGCGCAACTGTTCGATCGGAAGCTGGCTGCGCCCGAGGAACCCGCCGTGGTAGTCGCGCCCGCTGTGGGGCGAACTGAACACGGCGGATGTGCGTCGCTCCGTCGGAAGGATCAGATCGAAGACGGTATCGGCCATGGTCGTCCCTGCGCTGCGATTGACTATAGTGTCCGCGCGCGAAACGGCAAAATGTCTTGAACCTCCCGCTCGGGAACGGTATGCAACCCAAATGTCCGGACTCCCGCATGTCCGGATGCAGCGGGCGTATAGCTCAGCGGGAGAGCACTTCGTTGACATCGAAGGGGTCACTGGTTCAATCCCAGTTACGCCCACCATTTCCCTCCTGAGGGAAGAGCTTGAACAGCTTTCCCTCAGGGCGAGCGCGCAGAATTTTGACCCTCGCGGGGGTGAACGGAAGACAGGCGCAGGACCGATCCGCGCGCCACGGACAGGTGAGAGGCCATGAAGGTCGTGAATTCGCTTCGCTCCCTCAAGGCGCGCCACCGGGACTGCCGGGTGGTGCGTCGCAAGGGGCGGGTCTACGTGATCAACAAGACCCAGCGTCGGTTCAAGGCGCGCCAGGGCTGAAACGCTTGGACTGACCGCATAAGAACCACGCCCGCCGGGGCGCGATTTTTTCGGCACCCCTTGGATCCGGAATGCGATGCGTGCGTTTCATTCGGGTCGAGCGTGCGGCTCCTTCCGGGCGCGCGTCCGCGTTTCCGCCGTCTGAACGAGGAGCGACGCCATGCTGATCCGCGCCGGTTTCCAGATCGCCATCCGCAGCGATGTCGAGATGCCGATGCTGTGCGCGCTGTCGCCGCACCCGAAGGCGGTGCGGCCGGCGATCGGCAGCGGCGCCATTCATGCCCGGCCGGACGTGCGGATCGAGACGTATCGCGACGCGTTCGACAACGCGATCAGCCGGCTGACGGCGCCGCCGGGCCCGCTCACCCTGATCTCCGACTTCATCGTCGAAGACGACGGCGCGCCCGACGACGTGAACTGGGATGCGCCGCAGCACCCGGTCGCTGAGCTGCCGAACGAGGTGTTGCGGTTCCTCATCCCCAGCCGCTATTGCGAATCCGACACCCTCACCCCCGACGCCTGGGCCCTGTTCGGCCAGACCCCGGAGGGCTGGGCGCGGGTGCAGGCGATCTGCGACTTCACCCACAACCACATCACCTTCGGCTACCAGTACGGCCGCCCGACCAAGAGTGCGCTCGACGCGTTCCGCGAAGGCAACGGCGTCTGCCGCGACTACGCCCATCTGGCGGTCGCGCTCTGCCGGGCGATGAACATCCCGGCGCGCTACGCCAGCGGCTACCTGCCCGACATCGGCGTGCCTTACGGCGGTCCGATGGACTTCAGCGCCTGGTTCGAAGTCTGGCTGGGCGATCGCTGGTACACCTTCGACGCCCGCTTCAACATGGCCCGGATCGGTCGCATCCTGATGGTGCGCGGCCGCGACGCCGCCGACGTCGCCATGATCATGTCGTTCGGCCGGCACCTGATCGACCGCTTCGAGGTCTGGGCGGACGAACTGCCCGAGGGACTGGACGAGTCGGCGCTGACCGCGCTGCTGCGCGTGCCCGGCGACCGCGCGGTGGCGGCGGCTCACCCATAGCTGCGCCGATCGTCGATGACCTTGCCGTCGTTCGGCAGGGTTCCCGGCGCGACGATCTCGACCGCGCCGCGCAGCTTCAGCACCGCCTGGACGCTGGCCGTGATCGCGCCGGCGTCGGCCGATTCGGCCTCGACCAGCACGGACATCGTGTCCTGATCCCCGGTCCGGTCGGCGATCACCCGCGCCCGGCTTACCTCCGGATGGCGCGCGACCAGCGCCGCCACCTGCTCGGGGCGCACGAACATGCCTCTGATCTTGGTCGTCTGGTCGGCGCGTCCCATCCAGCCGCGGATCCGCAGGTTGGTCCGCCCGCAGGCGCTCGGCCCCGGCAGAACCGCCGACAGATCGCCGGTCGCGAAGCAGATCAGCGGATAGTCGGGGTTCAGCGTCGTCACCACCACCTCGCCGACCTCGCCGTCCGGGACCCGGATCGCCTGTTCCCGGCCGCACGATCTCGACCACCACGCCCTCGTCGACGATCATGCCCTCGCCGCCCGCGCTCTCGTAGGCGATCAGCCCGAGGTCGGCGGTGGCGTAGCATTGATGGCAGGCGATCCCACGCGCGGCATAGGCCTCACGCAGCGCCGGGAACAGCGCGCCGCCCGAAACGGCGGCTCTGGCGATCGCCAGCGTCGCCCCGGCGGCGTCGGCGGCGTCGAGGATCACCTTCAGATAATCCGGCGTTCCGGCGTAGGCCGTGGTCCCGAGATGCCGCGCCGCGGCGACCTGCAGCTCGGTCTGGCCCGTGCCGGCGGGCAGCACCGTCGCGCCCACCGCCTCGGCCCCGCTCTCGAACATCAGCCCCGCAGGCGTCAGGTGGTAGGAAAAGCAGTTCTGCACGATGTCGCCCGGCCCGATGCCGCAGGCATGCAGAAACCGGCCGATCCGCCACCAGTCGCCGCCGCCGCGCCGCCCGGGCTCGTAGATCGGCCCCGGGCTCTGGAACACGTGGTCGAACCCGGCCGCCCCGCCGACGGCGAAGCCGCCGAACGGCGGCGCCGCCGCCTGCGCCGCCGCGAGGTCGGACTTGCGCAGCACCGGCGGCCCGCCAGCGAGCGCGATCGGCCACCCCCGCGGGATCGACGCACGCAGGTTGCGCGCCCATGCCCGGCGCCGCAGCCATGGCCCCGGCGATCAGCCGCGGGCAGCGCCGCCGCCAGGTCCGCCGCGCGCGCCTCCGGGGTCCGCGTCTCCAGCGCGTCGTAGGGCGCGGGCGTCACGCCAGCCACCGCTTGCGCCGGCGATAGCTGCGCACCTCACGGAACGACTTACGCCCGCCCTCACCACGCCCGCGATCGACCAAGTGATCACCCAGATCGCGCGCAGGGAGATTCCCACCGACAGCGCCGCCTGATCGTCGTCCGCCACCGCCCGCAGCGCCCGCCCGGTCTTAATGAACTGCGAGAACAGCGTCAGGCCTGCCACCAGCAGCCCCGCGATCACCGTCGCCGTCACATCGAGCTTGTCGACATACATGCCCCAGTAGCCGGAGTCCGCCGCCGCCCAGCCGGCGGTGACCTCCTCCCACCACAGGCTGCCGCCCTTGGGGATGCCGATCTCGACCGCCTTGATGTCCGAGCCCCACATCAGGTTGCCGAACCCCTTGAGGAAATAGGCGAGCCCGATCGTCGCCATGAACAGGATGATCGGCTCCTGGTTGACCAGACGCCGCAGCAGGAACCGCTCGACGCAGACCGCGAGCAGGATCATCACCCCGATCGCCAGCGCGATCGCGACGACCGCCGGCAGGGTCCAGCCAAACGAGTGGATGTCGGTGCCAAACACCACGTTGATCAGATGCGCGAACGGAACCTGCCCCGATTGCAGCCCGACCAGCGTCAGCGCCGCGAACAGCGCCATCACGCCCTGGGCGTAACTGAAGATGCCAGACGCCTTAAAGATAAGCACGAACCCCAGCGCCACCGGCGCATAGAGCACGTCGACCATCAGACCGTTCAGCACCACCTCGATCAGGTCGAGCACGACGATGCTCACGCGGCCGACCCCCCGAAGCTCGCGCCCGCCCTCATCGCAGCCGGTATCCCAGCCGCTCCAGCGCCGGCGCATAGGGGCGCAGCCCGAAGCCGATGCGCTCGATCTGTCGGTCGGACAGCGTTGCGATCTGTTCGGCGTTCATGTTGCGGATGGTCTGGGGGGCGTAGTCCTTGACCGCGACCACGGCGTTCGGATCGATCCCCGCCAGCCGCGGAACCGCCGCGGCCAGCCGCGCGGCGCCGTCGCCGGGGTTCTCGGTCAGCGCCTCATAGGTGACGTCCACATCCGAGACGTCGCCGAGCTCGGCCAGCATCGCCATGCGCCGGCCGCAGATCCCCCCGAGCGCGGCGTAGAACGCGTCCGCGTCGCCGAGCCGCCCCGCCAGCGCAGGATCCCACTCCGCGACGATCTGATCCGGTGAATAGCGCTTCGCCCAGCTGGCGCAGACGGCGTAGGGATCGCGGGAGAACCGCAGCACGCTGGTCGGCATGTCGCCGAAGGCGTCGAGGACCCGGCGGAACCGGCAGAGATTGGGCGGAGACTTCTCGACGACCAGGCAGCCCGGCCCGCCGAGCCTGAGCGCGCGATCGATCCAGACCGCGCGCACCAGACCGAGGTCCATCGGCGCGTTCGGATCCCAGCGCCGCCCGGGCGCGCTGAATTGCGGGATCAGCCCGTGACCCTCGGCCCGCTCGGTCAGGGTCACCGCGCCCGGCGCGCTGGCGAGCAGCCCCGCCAGCGCCGTCGATCCCGAGTTCGGCAGCGTCGCGATGAACAGCCAGGAGATCGGCGCGGGCCTGTCACCGCCGAGGCGGCGGCGCAGCCGCACGACTTCGTTGCGCAAGCGCTGGTTGAGGTCGCGCACGAGCCGCCCGTTGCGCCCCCGAACAGCGGGCGCTTTCGCCGGCGCCGTCGGTCCCGACCGCGACCGAACCGCCTCGTCCGCAACGACATCGGGTTCACTCATGGGCGACCCCCAGACACGCGTCGATCACCTGCGGGTTGCGGCGCACCTCGTCCGGCGTTCCGTCGCCGATTCTTGCGCCCGTATTCGGGCGCCACAACTCGGTCGGAGATGTCCATCACCACCCCCATGTCGCGTTCGATCGCGATCGCATCAAGCGTGGATCGCCCCGTCGCCGCAGGCGAGCGCGGCCTCGCGCATCGCCTCGGAGAAGGTGGGATGGGCGTGGCAGGTGCGAGCGAGGTCCTCGGCGGCGGCGCCGAACTCCATCGCGACGCAGACCTCGTGGATCAGATCGCCCGCCATCGGGCCGATCACGTGGGCGCCGAGGATGCGGTCGGTGTCCTTGTCGGCGAGGATCTTGACGAAGCCGTCCCCGGCGAAATGCGACTTCGCGCGGGCGTTGCCCATGAACGGGAACCGGCCGACCTTGTAGGCGCGGCCGGCCTGCTTCAGCGCCTCCTCGGTGGCGCCGACGGCGGCGACCTCGGGGCTGGTGTAGATCACCGACGGGATCACGCCGTAGTTCACGTGGCCGTGGCGGCCGGCGATGGTCTCGGCCACCGCCATGCCCTCGTCCTCGGCCTTGTGCGCCAGCATCGGGCCGGCGATGACGTCGCCCAGCGCATAGAGGCCGGGCACGTTGGTGCGCCAGGCCGCGTCGACCTCGACCTGGCCGCGCGGGCTGATGGCGACGCCGAGCGCGTCCAGGCCGAGGCCGGCGGCGTAGGGCTTGCGGCCGGTGGCGACGAGCACGACGTCGGCGTCACGGCTGTGCTCGGCGCCGTCCTTGCGCAGCGTCCAGGTCACGCGGGCCTTGCCGTCGGTGACCTCGGCCCCCTGGACCGCGGCGCCGAGGATGAACTCGAGGCCCTGCTTGGTCAGCAGCTTCTGGAAGGCCTTGACGATCTCGAGGTCGATGCCGGGGGTGATCTGGTCGAGGTATTCGACGACGGTCACCTTGCTGCCGAGGCGGGCGTAGACCGAGCCCATCTCGAGGCCGATCACGCCGGCGCCGATCACGATCATGGTCTTCGGGATCTCGGACAGTTCGAGCGCGCCGGTGGAGGTGACGATCACCTTCTCGTCCACCGTGACGCCGGGCAGGGCGGCGGGTTCGGAGCCGGTGGCGATGACGATTGCCTTGGCGCGGTGGGTCTCGTCGCCGACGCGGACCTCGCCGGGGGCGGGGATCGAGGCCCAGCCCTTGAGCCAGGTGACCTTGTTCTTCTTGAACAGAAACTCGATGCCCTTGGTGTTGCCGTCCACCGTCGCCTGCTTGTAGGCGACCATCTTCGGCAGGTCGACCCTGGGCGGGGCGCCGACGAGGCCCATTTCGGCGAAGTGGGTGTGGGCGTCGCGGTACATCTCGGAGGCGTAGAGCATGGCCTTGGAGGGGATGCAGCCGATGTTGAGGCAGGTGCCGCCCAGGGTCGCGCGGCCCTCGACGCAGGCGACCCGGAGCCCGAGCTGGGCCGCCCGGATGGCGCAGACGTAGCCGCCGGGGCCAGCGCCGATGATGATCACGTCGTAGTCGGCCATGGGGTGGGGTCCTCTTCAGGGCGGGCTGTCCGTCGCACGCGTGCGACAAGGCTTAAGCTACTGATCTATATTCGAAAACGGATCGGCGTTTACCCGATGTCAACCAGAGTTAATCAGCGCCGCGAGGATCATCAAGGCGGTCGCGACGAAGCCGATGAGCCAGACGACCGAGCGCCAGGGGACGAGGCCGAAGGCGTAGGCCGGGACGTAGAGGACGCGGGCGGCGAGGTAGGTCCAGGCGCATGCGGCGGTGAAGTTGGAAGCCTTGCCGCCGAGGGTGACGACGACCACGGCGAGGGTGAAGAGGATCAGGCCTTCGAAGTGGTTGTCGAGGGCGCGGAAGAGCCGGGCGGTGCGGGGGGAGAGCTGGGACTGCAGGTCGTGGGCGTCGTCGCGGGGGCCGAGGGTCTTGCCGGGGC
>JANOEW010000480.1:0-4678 GCA_031413475.1 Amaricoccus sp. | reverse complement strand
AGATCCCAAATGGCAGCCCGAACAGTGCCGAACAGCCGGCCGCGTCTTCTCGGCGTTCCGCTTGCCCAAGGATATCTGCGGGCTGTTCGACGGCCGTGCCTTTCCTTTCCTGTGCCTCGCACCGGTCCGCGTCGCGGCCTTCGTGCTGCTAATCCTTCGCGGCTGCCGCGAGGAACACGGACCGTCGGCGTTCCTCGGTGGGCTCAGCATTTTCGTGCTGTGCTTCGTCGGGGCGTTGTTGCATTGAAGCTGACCTAGCGGTTCTCCCCCCTTTCCCCCTCTGCTCAGGCGATCTTGACGCTGACCGGCATGCCGAGGTCCGTGAAGACGTTCATGCACCGCACGCCGATGGCGGCTTCGGCTTTCTGGTTGCCGAATTTGCGGGCTCTCAGACCGGGGCCGATGACGCCCTTGTAGCGGCTCATTGCGGTCTCGGCCAAGGAGCGCCGATGATATCCGACCTCGCGTTTCCACGACTTGCGGTCGATTTCGGCGATGCGCCGGACCGCCTCCGCGCGGGTGGGGGCGGGCTCCCCGAGGCTGCGCGGCGGGGTGATCGCGGCGCCTTTGCGCGGCGGGATCACCGGCCTCGCCCCGCGCGCGCGGATGGCGGCGTGGTTGGCGAAGCCGTCGTAGGCGCCGTCGCCGTAGACGGCCGCGACAGGGCCTCGACCGTGTCGAGCAGGCCGGTGAGCTCCTCGCCGTCATGGCGTGCGCTCGGGGTCAAGGCGTGGGCCAGAATCTCGCCGGTCGTGGTATGGACCGCTAGATGCAGCTTCAGCCAGACCCGGCGCTTGACCTCGCCATGGACCCGGACCTTGCGACCGGAATCGAGCGCTGACAATTGCGCCTCGGCGCGACGATGGCAACGGGCATCGGAATGGAGTTCTCGACGTGGGCGCGGCGCCGGCGCCCCCGGGGGCGAAGACGCTCGCCGAAGGCCTCGCTCGATCCGTCCTTGGCGGACCAGCCGCGCGATCGAGGGATCAGACGTCCGACCGGAGCCGACCGGCGGCGGCGGCGGCGATCGGGTTCAGATCGGATCGGCCGGCCTCGACGATCTGGAGCAGCTGCGCGCGCATGCGCGGGTCCCAGAAATCGCGAAAGTGGCCGGCGACGCGCGCGACCTGATCCTCGCGGGGCTGGGTCCCGAAAAACGCCGCGATCTGGTTGGCCATGTAGACCAGCTTGTCAGGCGACATCGCTGCGGCCTCCATCGCAGATACGGCCGGCCCGCGAGAAGATCTCGAAACCGCCGGCGCGCGCGAGGCCGATCAACGTAATGCCGGCGTCCTCGGCCAGGCGAACCGCGTGGGCGGTCGGCGCCGAGACGGCGATGATCACCGCAGCGCCGGCCACGGCGCTCTTCTGCACCATCTCGACCGAGACCCTGCTGGTCAGCACGATCGCGCTGCCGGAGGCGTCCACGCCATCGATCGCCAGCGCGCCGACCAGCTTGTCGAGCGCGTTGTGCCGGCCGACGTCCTCCCGGGCTGCGACGACGCCGTCTCCGGGGCGATAGAGCGCCGCGGCGTGCACCGCCCGCGTCCGATCGTGCAGCGGCTGCCACGCCGCCAGCGCGCCCACCGCCGCCTCCACGTCGGCGGGAGTCAGCCGTGGACCCGCGGTCGCCACCGGCGGGATCGGGCGGAGCGCTTCCTCGAGGCTGTCGATGCCGCAGAGGCCGCAGCCGACCGGGCCGGCCATGAATCGCCGCCGCCGCGCCAGCGCGGCCGAGCGATCGCCGCCGAGCCACATGCGAAGCTCGACGCCGGCCTTTTGCGTCACGATCTCCAGGCTTTCGATCTCGTCCGGACGCTCGACGATGCGCTCGCTCAGACTGAAGCCGATCGCGAAGTCGGCCAGATCGGACGGAGACGCCATCATCACCGCCTGGGTGCTGCCGTTGTAGACCATCGCGACCGCCGTCTCCTCGG
Organism: Amaricoccus sp.; assembly: GCA_031413475.1. Lineage (GTDB taxonomy): Bacteria > Pseudomonadota > Alphaproteobacteria > Rhodobacterales > Rhodobacteraceae > Amaricoccus. The sequence continues at coordinate 2,741 of JANOEW010000480.1, read as the reverse complement.
GCAGCGAGCGCGCGGTCTCGCGCACGACGCCGGCGCTCAGGCTGAGCCCGGCGACGCTGACCGCCGGTCGCATCGCCTACTCCGCCGCCGGCAGGATGCGCCGCGAGCGCGCGGCCTGGGCGGCGTAGTCCTCCTGCCAGCCGGTCGGGCCGTTCGACGGCGACACTTGCACCGCCGTCACCTTGTATTCGGGGCAGTTGGTCGCCCAGTCGCTGAAGTCGGTGGTGATCACGTTGGCCTGGGTGTCCGGGTGATGGAATGTCGTGTAGACCACGCCCGGCGGCACCCGGTCGGTGATCGTGGCCCGCAGCGTCGTCTCACCCGACCGCGAGGCGAGCCGGATCCAGTCGCCTTCGTTCACGCCGCGCAGTTCGGCGTCGTGGGGATGGATCTCGAGCATGTCTTCCTGGTGCCAGATCACGTTGGCGGTGCGCCGGGTCTGCGCCCCGACGTTGTATTGGGAGAGGACGCGTCCCGTGGTCAGCAACAGAGGAAAGCGCGGGCCAGTCTTTTCGTCGGTCGCCAGGTATTGGGTGACGATGAACCGGCCCTTGCCGCGGACGAAACCGTCGACGTGCATCAGCGGCGTGCCCTCGGGGTGGCTCGCGTCGCAGGGCCATTGCACCGAGCCGAGTTCTTCGAGCAGCTCGTAGGAGACGCCGGCAAAGCTCGGCGTGGTCGCAGCGACCTCCGCCATGATCTGCGACGGGTGGGTGTAGCGCCAGTCCGCGCCCATAGCGTTGGCGAGCATCTGGGTGATCTCCCAGTCGGCGAAGCCGTTCCGCGGGGCCATCACCTTGCGCACGCGGTTGATGCGCCGTTCGGCGTTGGTGAAGGTGCCGTCCTTTTCGAGAAAGCTAGAGCCCGGAAGGAAGACGTGGGCATAGTTCGCGGTCTCGTTCAGGAACAGGTCGTGCACGATGACGCAGTCCATCGCCGCGAGGCTTGCCGCCACGTGGTGCGTGTCGGGGTCGGACTGCAGGATGTCCTCGCCCTGGCAATAGAGGCCCCTGAAGCCGCCGTCGACCGCGGCGTCGAGCATGTTCGGAATGCGAAGGCCCGGCTCGGGGTCGAGTTCGACGCCCCATGCCGCCTCGAACACCGCGCGCACATCCGCGTGCTTGATGTGACGGTAGCCGGGCAACTCGTGCGGGAACGAGCCCATGTCGCAGGCGCCCTGCACGTTGTTCTGCCCGCGCAGCGGGTTCACGCCGACGCCCTCGCGGCCGATGTTGCCGGTCAGCATCGCGAGGTTGGCGATCGCCATGACGGTGGTCGAGCCCTGGCTATGCTCGGTGACGCCGAGGCCGTAATAGATCGCGCCGTCGCCGCCGGTGGCGTAGAGCCGCGCCGCGGCGCGCAGGTCGGCCGCGTCGACGCCGGTCAGCAGCGCCGTCGCCTCGGGGCCGTGGCGCGGGTCCCCGATGAACGCGGCGTAGTCGAGAAACTCGTTCCAGTCGCAGCGCGCCCGGATGAAGGCCGCGTCGTGAAGGCCCTCGGTGACAATGACGTGCGCCAGCGCCGTGAGCACGGCCACGTTGGTCCCGGGCTTCAGCGGCAGGTGGTGCGCGGCCTCGACGTGCGGCGACTTCACCATGTCGATCCGGCGCGGGTCGATGATGATCAGCTTGGCGCCCTGGCGCAGCCGTTTTTTCAGGCGGCTCGCGAAGACCGGGTGGCCGTCGGTCGGGTTGGCGCCGATGATGATCGCAACGTCGACCTGTTCGACGCTGTCGAAATCCTGCGTGCCGGCGGAGGTCCCGAAGGCCTGGCCGAGGCCGTAGCCGGTGGGAGAGTGGCAGACCCGGGCGCAGGTGTCGGTGTTGTTGTTGCCGAACACCGCCCGGGCGAGCTTCTGCACCAGGTAGGTCTCCTCGTTGGTGCAGCGGCTCGAGGTGATCACGCCGATCGACTTCCTGCCATGGGTCGCCTGGATGCCGCGCAGCCGGGCTGCGGCGAAGGACATCGCCGCGTCCCAGCTCACCTCGCGCCACGGCTGGTCGATCGCGTCGCGTATCATCGGCTTCAGGACGCGGTCCTTGTGGCTGGCGTAGCCGTAGGCGAAGCGGCCCTTGACGCAACTGTGGCCGCGGTTGGCCTTGCCGTGCTTGTAGGGGGTCATCCGCACCAGCTGGTCGCCGTTGAGCTCGGCCTTGAACGAGCACCCCACCCCGCAGTAGGCGCAGGTGGTGATCACCGAGCGCGACGGCGTGCCGAGCTCGGCGATCGACTTCTCCTGCAGCGTCGCGGTCGGGCAGGCCTGGACGCAGGCGCCGCAGCTCACGCAGTCCGAGGCGAGAAAGTCGTCGCCCGCCATTCCGGCCGAGACCCGGCTGTCGAAGCCGCGGCCCTGGATCGTCAGCGCGAAGGTGCCCTGCACCTCCTCGCAGGCTCGCACGCAGCGCGAGCAGACGATGCATTTCTGAGGGTCGTAGCTGAAGTAGGGATTCGAGTCGTCCCGGGGGACGTAGAGGGGATTGCCCTGATCCTCCCCGGCGCCGCGGGCGCGGGCGTCGCCCTGCGCTAGCGCGCCGTCGCCCGTCGCGTCGTAGTGGTTCCGGCCCCGCTCGTAGCGCATGTCGCGCAGGCCGACCATGCCAGCCATGTCCTGCAACTCGCAGTCGCCGTTGGCTGAACAGGTCAGGCAGTCCAGCGGGTGGTCCGAGATGTAAAGCTCCATTACCCCGCGCCGCAGCTGCTTCAGCCGGGCGTTCTGGGTCTGGACCTTGAGGCCGGGGGCC
>JANOEW010000479.1:0-2692 GCA_031413475.1 Amaricoccus sp. | reverse complement strand
TCGCCGCGCTCGCCGCCGCATCCGAGACCGAGCGCGACGCCTGGGATCCTGTCGGGAGCCACGACGCGAGCGCCGGCCCCTTCGGCGCCTCCGGCGCGACGCGGCTGGGGCTCCGGCTGCTCGATCACCGCCGCATCGCCGAGGGCCGCCGACGCGCCTACGCGGCGCTGCACGCAGCCGCGCCGCGGACCGCGGCGGTCCGGCCGCTGCTCGGGCCGCTGCCGCCCGGAGCGTGCCCGGCCTATCTTCCGATGTGGACTCGCGACGCCGACCGCCTCTGCGCGGCGCTCGTCGCCGCCGGGGTCGAGCCGGTCCGGTTCTGGCGCCGGGCGCACCCAGCGGTTGACCTCGCCGCCTTCCCGGCGATGGCAGAACTCCGGCGCAACGTCGTGCGGCTGCCGGTCCACCGCGGCGTGGGCCCGGAGGAGATCGCACGCATCGCCGCCGCCTGCCGCGCAGCCTTCCCGTGACCCGCCACCCCACCTCGCCGGCGCCGCCGGCGCCCGCGTCACTCGATGGCGAAGCTCACGTCGTCCATCAGGAGCGCGGTCGGTCCCGGGTTCGAGTTCGCGGTCAGTCCGACCTGGAAGCGGTCGACGGCCTCGGTCACTTCGACGTCGGCGAAGCGCCGCACCACCGCCTGGTCGAGCAGGGTGTCGCCGGTCGCGTCGAGCACCGTCGCGCCGTCGAGCGTCACCGTCGTGCCCCCCGCCGTGCCGTGGCCGAGGCGCACGCGCCACTCGATCGCATGCCACCGGCCCCTCGCCATCCGGTCGGCGACCAGCGGCGTGAAAGCCTGGTCGTGGCCGATCTTGCTGCGGTCGACCCGGAGCCGCCCGTCGCGCAGGTAGAGGCGCACGCCGGGATTGGTGTCGAGCCCGCAGCTGGCGCATTCGAGGTCCATCAGGATCACGCTGTCGAGCGCGGCGCCCTCGGGCGCGAAGAAGCGGCCGCGCATCACCACCGTCCGCCCGGCCCCGACCGGGACGAAGCGGTGCACCAGCGCCGCCTTGCCGACGGTCCGGGCCTTGCCGCCCGCCCGCATCGCGATCACCCGGTTCGCCGGGTCGAGCGGGTCGGCCGCCAGCTCGAGCTCTCCGCGCTGGAGCTGCGTCATCGCCCAGGCGCCCTCCGTCGCCCCGAGGGCGTCGAAGCCGTCGACGAAGCCCGCTGGCTCGTCCGCCCGGACGGCGGCGGTTGACGCCGCCGCGAGCGCCATCGCCACCGCGATCGTTCTGACTGAGACGGGGACCTTGCTCATGGCACCAGAATTCCAGACGCCGCGCGCCGGGTCAACGGATCAGGAGACGCGCGGCGGCCCGGTCCGCATCGCCTTCGTTCTGCCGCACTTCGACGTCGGCGGCGTGGAGATGGTGGTCGCGGCCTACCTCGCGCACCTCGACCGGGCGCGGTTCACGCCGACGCTCTTCCTGCGCTCGGCCCGCGGGCGGCTCCTCGCCCGCGTCCCGCCCGACGTCGAGGTTGTCGACGCCGGCGGCCGGCGGGCGGCGCTGCTAGCCCCGTTCCTCGCGCGCGCCTTCGCCGCGCGCAGGATCGCCGTCGCCTACGCCGGCACCAATGCCGTGAACCTCGCCGCGATCGCCGCCGCCCGCCTGCTCCCGCCCGCGCGCCGGCCGCGGCTGCTCGTCGGCGAGCACACCAGCGCCGGCGCGTACCTCGCGGAGGCCAAGCTCGCGCCGCTGCGCCGCGCAGCCCTGCGCGCGCTCTACCCACTGGCGGACCGGGTGGTGGCGCCGCTCCCGGAGATCGCCGATGACTGGGCCCGCACCCTCGGCCGGCCGGGACTACGCACGGCGGTGTGCCGCAACCCGGTCCTCGACGACGCCCGGCTCGACGCGCTCGCCGCCGCGCCCGCCGACCGCCGCCCCGGCCTAGTGGCCGCGGCCGGCCGGCTGGTCCCTGCGAAGGGCCACGACGTCCTACTCCGCGCCTTCGCCCGGCTCGCCGCCGACCGCCCGGCGACGCGGCTCGCGATCTACGGCGAGGGTCCTGAGCGGGCGCGCCTCGCGGCGCTCACCGCGGAGTTCGGCCTCGCCGGCCGGGTCACGCTCGCGGGCCACGTCGATGACTTGCCGGCGGCGCTGGCTCACGCCGAGGTCTTCGCGCTCGCCTCGAGGCGCGAGGGCTTCGGCAACGTCGTCGTCGAGGCCCTGGCCGCCGGCACGCCGGTGGTCGCGACCCGCTGCGCCGGCCCGAGCCGCATCCTTGCCGACGGCCGCTTCGGCCGGCTGGTCCCGCCCGACGATCCGGCCGCGCTCGCCGACGCCCTGGCTGCGCTGCTCGACGACCCCGCCGTCCGCGCCCGCCTTGCCGCCGACGGCCGGATCCGCGCCCGCGACTTCACGACCCTCGCCGCGGTTCGCGACTTCGAGCTCCTGCTCGAGGCGATCCTCGACGGGCCCCCCCGCGCCCGGGGGCCGCCGCCGCTCGATCAAAGCGACCGGGCCGGCTGACGAAGCTTCGGGAGACGCGCGGACGGGCCCGAGCCGCCGACGCGCCTTCCTCCGGACGCAGATCTTGTGCGCGCCGTGCTCCGCCGGCCGCGATCGATCGGCACCGTGATGAGTTTGCGCATTCCGGGCCCATCCGATCGCTAAATATTATACCGGCGAGCCGTCCCCCTGACTCAGAAGATGCTTTGCGTGCGCTGCGCGGCGTGATTCCTTGTCTC
>JANOEW010000478.1:0-8838 GCA_031413475.1 Amaricoccus sp. | reverse complement strand
TCGAGGCGTTCGCCGGTCAGCCGTTCTCGACCTTCAAGCCGGCGCTGGCCGACCTCGCGGTCGCCCATCTTGCCCCGATCGGGGCGCGGATGGCCGAGCTGGTCGCCGACCCCGCCGAGATCGACCGCATCCTCGGCGCGGGCGCGACCCGCGCCGCCGAGATCGCCGACCCGATCCTGGCCCGGACCTTCGACATCGTCGGGCTGATATGTTCGCGCTGACAACGGGCGACGCTTCGCACGCGTGCGAATGACCTAAAGTTATTGATTTAAAAAGATCCAGGACCCTTGAACTTTTCGGGTGGCCACATCGGCCAGTGCGACGCCCTGGCGGGCGTCGCGGCCGGCCGTATGCCCGCGAAAGCCCCGCGGCGTGTCGTGGGGCAAACCCCGGCGTCGCCGCCCGATTGACGCGCGACGACGCGAGCGCGCGACGGGGGGTAGGCGACGGCGGGCGGGCGGCAGCGAACGCGGTTGCGCCGGGCCGCGACTCGCCTCCTGCGGCGGGCGCCTGTCACCCCGACGTCATCGAACCGCCACCGAGCATTAATCAATCTTCGCTAAAACCCAACAAAACGAGGCGGTTTCGGGCAGGCACATGGCCTACATCGGCATCACGGCGTCCGGCGGCGGACTCGCCGCGGCGGACGGCGGCGATCTGGACGCGCGGCTGGCGCGGGCGCTGGCGGCGCTCGGGCCCGGCGCACCGGTCGTGGTGCTGATCCACGGTTACAAGTTCGACCCGCTGGGCCGGCCGCAGGACGATCCGCACCGCACGCTGTTCGCCTACCGGCCGAGCCCCGCCTCCTGGAAGGTCCGCAGCTGGCCCGAGGGGCTCGGTTTCGACCCGGTCGATCCGGAAAGCGGGCTGTGCCTCGGCTTCGGCTGGCCGGCGGTCGAGCCGCATCTGCCGAATCTGATCGCGGCCGGGCGCACCGGCTTCGCCCGGGTCTACGACCGGGCGGGCGAGGTGGCGGGCCGCCTCGCGGAGCTGGTGGCGCGCCTGCACGCGCTGGCGCCGGAGCGCGAAGTCGACCTGCTGGCGCATTCGCTGGGCGCGCGGGTGGCGCTGGGGGCGCTCACGCATCTCGACCGCGCGCCGGGGCGGATCGTGCTGCTGGGCGCTGCGGAGTTCGACGCGCGGGCGCGCGAGGCGCTGGCCGCCTGCCGCGCGCCGCGGCCGCCGGCGATCTACAACGTCACGGCGCGGGCCAACGACTTCTACGACGCGGCATTCGAGACCTTCGCGCCGCGGCGGGACTGGGGCGAGCGGGCGGTGGGACTGGGACTGAGCGACCCGCTGCCGTCCTGGCTGGACCTGCAGCTCGACCGGGCGGACGTGACCGAGTGGGTCAACGCCCAAGGCATCGCACTGCGCCCGGCCGAGGCAAGGCTGTGCCACTGGAGCTTCTACACCCGAGACGGGGCCTTCGAGGTCTATCAGGCGATCCTGCGCCGCCGGGCCGGCTGGGACATCGCGAGCCTGCGCGACGTCGCGTGTTTCGCCGCGCAGGAGCCGCGCTGGAGCCGGCTGGCGCTGCGGCTGCGTCGGCCCCGACTGCCGCGCATCGGCCGACCGCTCGATCTGGCGACCGGCCTCGAGCAGGCTTGATCGGCGCACGCCAGGGACCATCTCCCAGGTTGCAGGAGTTGCCGGAGAGCCGACTTGACCGCAGCCATCGACTTGCACTACTGGCCGACGCCCAATGGCTGGAAAATCTCGATCGCGCTCGAAGAAATGGCGCTGCCCTACGCGCTGCGGCTGGTGAACATCGGTGCCGGCGAGCAGTTCAGCGCGGAGTTCCTGGCGATCGCGCCGAACAACCGGATGCCGGCGATCGTCGATCCCGAGGGGCCGGACGGAAAGCCGATCTCGGTCTTCGAGTCGGGCGCGATCCTGCAGTATCTGGCGCGCAAGACCGGGCGATTCTACGGGAGCGGCGAGCGGGAGCGGGTGGCGGTCGAGGAATGGCTGTTCTGGCAGGTCGGCGGGGTCGGGCCGATGGCTGGGCAGGCGCATCACTTTCTCACCTACGCGCCGTCCATGGAGCCGCCGAACGACCTGCCCTATGCCAAGGACCGCTATCGCAACGAGGTGAACCGGCTTTACGGCGTGCTGAACACGCGGCTCGCAGGGCGGGACTTCGTGGCGGGCGACTATTCGATCGCCGACATGGCGATCTGGCCCTGGGCGAGCCTGTGGAAGGGCCAGGAGCAGGACATCGAGCCGTTCCCGCACCTGAAGGCTTGGCTGGACCGCGTGGGCGCCCGGCCGGCGGTGCAGGCGGGTCGGGCGCTGGCCGCCGAGGCGCGGGCGAACATCGCCGACGACAAGGCAGCGCAGAAGGTGCTGTTCGGGCAGCGGTCCCGGGGCTGATCCGGCCGACCGGGGCCGCGGCGTGCCGGGCGGCTCTGTCGGGCGAGCGCTGTTCGCGATGGACACTCCCGACGACAGCAACGGCGCAGCGGCGGTCACCTCGGTCGTGGGCCGAGGGCGGGCTGACGCGACGCGGTCGCGCGTGCTAAGGATCGGGAGAATCTCCCGGAGGCCGCCCTGCTCCAGACCCTGACCCTGCGCCGGCCGGACGACTGGCACCTGCACCTGCGCGACGGGGCGATGCTGGCGGGCGTGCTGCCCTGGAGCCGGGACTTCGCACGGGCGATGGTGATGCCGAACCTCGTGCCGCCGGTGGTGACGGCGCGGGAGGCGGCGGCGTATCGGGGGCGCATCCTGGCCGCGCTGCCCGAGGGCCAGGTCTTCGCGCCGCTGATGACGCTCTATCTGACCGAGGGCACCGATCCGGAGGACGTGGCGGCTGCGGCGCGGGACGGGCTGATCGCGGCGGTGAAGCTGTATCCGGCGGGCGCGACGACGAATTCGGCGAGCGGGGTGAAGGACATCGGTGCGGTGATACCGGTGCTGGAGCGGATGGCGTCGATCGGGCTACCGCTGTGCGTGCACGGCGAGGTGACCGACCCGGAGGTGGACGTGTTCGACCGGGAGGCGGTGTTCGTCGAGCGGGTGCTGGCGCCGCTGCGCGAGCAGTTGCCGGAGCTGCGGGTGGTGCTGGAGCACGTGACCACGCGGGAGGGGGTCGACTTCGTTCGCGGCGCGGGACCGGGGATGGGGGCGACGATCACGGTGCATCACCTGATCCTGAACCGCAACGCCATGCTGGTGGGCGGGATGCGGCCGCACGCGTACTGCCTGCCAGTCCTGAAGCGCGAGGCGCATCGGCGGGCGCTGCGGGCGGCGGCGGTCTCTGGGGACGCGCGGTTCTTCCTCGGGACCGACAGTGCGCCGCATCCGCGCGACGCGAAGGAGGCGGAGTGTTGCGCGGCGGGTGTGTTTTCTGCGCCAGTGGCGCTGGCGTGCCTGGCGCAGGTGTTCGAAGACGAGGGCGCGCTGGATCGGCTGGAAGGCTTCGCGAGCCTGCACGGGCCGGCGTTCTACGGACTGGCGGCGAACGAGCGCCGGGTGACCCTGGAGCGCGCGACGACGCCGGTCGACTATCCGGCGACGGTCGAGACCGGTTCGGGCCCCGTGATAGTGTTCGACCCGGGGTTTCCGCTACACTGGCGCGCGACGCGTTGACCCCACCGCCGGCACGTGTCGCTCCGGGAGGGAAGGCGTACCTTATGGCGACCATCGCTGCCTACATCGGGGCTGCGCTCGCCGAGATCGCCGGCTGCTTCGCGTTCTGGGCCTGGCTACGGCTGGGCCGGGCCGTATGGTGGGTGCTGCCCGGACTGGCATTGCTGGCGCTGTTCGCCTATCTCCTTACGCTAATCGATGCGGCGCACGCCGGACGGGCCTATGGCGGCGTCTACATTTCCTGCGCGCTGGGTTGGCTGTGGTTCGTCGAGAGCGTGCGGCCCGACCACTGGGACCTGATCGGCGCAACGTTCTGCCTCGTCGGGGCGCTCATCATCATCGCCGCGCCTCGGCCGCTGGGCTAGGCTGATCGGTTCGGGAGAACCCATGACCCCCTTCGCTTTTCCCAATGACGCCGAGATGGCGCGGCTGACTGCGCGGATGCTGCTCGAGGTCGGGGCGGTGCATTTCCGACGGGGCGAGCCGTATACGTTCACCTCGGGGCTGGCGTCGCCCGTCTACATCGACTGCCGCAAGCTGATCTCGTATCCACGGATACGGGCGACGCTGATGGACTTCGCCTGCGCCAAGGTGCTGCGCGATGCCGGGTTCGAGGCGTTCGACGCGGTGGCCGGCGGCGAGACCGCAGGGATTCCGTTCGCGGCGTGGATCGCGGAGCGGATGGGGCTGCCGATGCTCTACGTGCGCAAGAAGCCGAAGGGCTTCGGGCGGGACGCGCAGATCGAGGGCGCGATGTCGGAGGGCGCGCGGGTGTTACTGGTGGAGGATCTCGCGACCGACGGCGGCTCGAAGGTGCGCTTCGCCGAGGCGGTGCGGGCGGCGGGCGGCGAGGTCGCGCATACGGTGGTGGTGTTCTTCTACGGCATCTTCCCGCAGAGCGAGGCGGTGCTGGCCGGGCACGGGTTGCGGCTGCACTGGCTGGCGACGTGGCAGGACGTGCTGGCGGAAGCGAGGACCGGGGCGCGATTCGACGCGGAGACCTTGCGCGAGGTCGAGGCCTTTCTGGACACGCCGCTGGCCTGGTCGGCGGCCAACGGCGGGGCGGACAACGTGACGGCGTGATTGGATCGCGCCGCGCTGTCCGCGCCGTGCGATCAGAGCGAACAGGCGAGCAAAAGCCCGGTGCGCGGCGCTCCGCTGATCCGGCGCAGGGCGGGCGGGTGTCGGGCGGGTCTTGCCTCTTGATCGGGAGGCGAACATGGGCATAGTCGTTCAAACCGGTTTGAGTTCCGGCCTGCTCTGGGCCGAGTCGAGGATTGACCCGTGAACGAAGCCCTTCAGACCCTGTTCCACCCTGCGCCGCGCGCCTCCGATCCGGAGGCCCTTGCCCGCGAGATCGTCGAGCGGCTTACCTACCGGATCGGCAAGGACCCGAACGTGGCCAAGCCGCACGACTGGTTGCAGGCGACGATCCTGATCGTGCGCGACCGCGCGATCGACCGCTGGATGGCCTCGACGCGCGAGACCTACGCCAGCGGTGCGAAACGGGTCTACTACCTGAGCCTCGAGTTCCTGATCGGCCGGCTGATGCGCGACGCGGTGTCGAATCTGGGGCTGACCGAGCCGCTCAAGGCGGCGCTGCGCCGGCTCGACGTCGATTTCGACGCGATCGCCGAACTGGAAGCGGACGCGGCCCTGGGCAATGGCGGGCTCGGGCGGCTGGCCGCCTGCTTCATGGAGAGCATGGCGACGATCGGCGTCCCGGCCTACGGCTACGGCATCCGCTATCGTCACGGCCTGTTCCGGCAGGAGATCGTCGACGGCAACCAGGCCGAGCTGCCGGAAACCTGGCTCGAGCACGGCAATCCCTGGGAGTTCGACCGGCGCGAAAGCGCATACGAGATCGGCTTCGGCGGCTTCGTCGAATACCTCGACGCGAACGGGGCCGAGGCGCACTACGTCTGGAAGCCGGCCGAACGGGTGATCGCCACCGCCTACGATACGCCGATCGTCGGCTGGAAGGGCGCGCGGGTCAACACGCTGCGGCTGTGGTCGGCCGATCCGGTCGATCCGATCAAGCTCGACGCCTTCAATGCCGGCGACCACATCGGGTCGCTGAGCGAGAGCAACCGGGCCGACGCGCTGACCCGCGTGCTCTATCCGGCGGACGCCTCGCCCGCCGGGCAGGAACTGCGGCTGCGGCAGGAGTATTTCTTTTCCTCCGCGGCGCTGCAGGACATCCTGCGCCGGCACCTGCAGCAGCACGGCACGCTGACCACGCTCGCCGACAAGGTCGCGATCCAGCTTAACGACACCCATCCGGCGGTCTGCGTCGCCGAGCTGATGCGGCTGCTGATCGACAAGCACGGGCTGGAGTTCGCCGAGGCCTGGGCGACGACGCAGGCGACCATCGCCTACACCAACCACACGCTGCTGCCCGAGGCGCTGGAAAGCTGGCCGGTGGCGCTGTTCGAGGCGATGCTGCCGCGGCACATGCAGATCATCTACGAGATTAACGCGCATCTCTTGCGCGCGGCGCGGGTCGAGCACGGCTTCGACGAGGCGGAGGTCCGCAGCGTCAGCCTGATCGACGAGGCCGGCGAGCGGCGGGTGCGGATGGGTAACCTCGCCTTCGTCGGCGCGCATTCGATCAACGGCGTCTCGGCGCTGCACACCGAGCTGATGATGGCGACGGTGTTCGCCGACCTGCACCGGATGTATCCCGACCGGATCAACAACAAGACCAACGGCATCACGCCGCGGCGCTGGCTGATGCAGTGCAACCCGGGCCTGACCGAGCTGATCCGCGACAAGATCGGGCCGAAGTTCCTCGACGACATCGACGCGCTGCAGGCGTTCGAGGAGTTTGCAGACGATCCGGAGGTGCTAGACGCCTTCGGTCGGGTGAAGCGGCTGAACAAGGACCGCCTAGCGCGGCTGGTCCGCGCGCGCATGGGGGTGAGGCTCGATCCGAACGCGCTGTTCGACATCCAGATCAAGCGGATCCACGAATACAAGCGGCAACTGCTGAACATCATCGAGGCGGTGGCGCTCTATGACCAAATCCGGTCGCACCCCGAGAAGAACTGGGTGCCGCGGGTGAAGTTCTTCGCCGGCAAGGCGGCGCCGAGCTATCACAACGCCAAGCTGATCATAAAGCTCGCCAACGACGTGGGGCGGGTGATCAACGCGAACCCGCTGGTGCGCGACGTGCTGAAGGTGGTATTTGTGCCGAACTACAACGTCAGCCTCGCCGAAGTGCTGGTGCCGGCGGCGGATCTGAGCGAGCAGATCTCGACCGCGGGCATGGAGGCGTCGGGCACCGGCAACATGAAGTTCGCGCTGAACGGCGCGCTGACCATCGGCACGCTCGACGGGGCGAACGTGGAGATCCGCGACCACGTCGGCGCGGAGAACATCGTGATCTTCGGGCTGACCGCGGAGGAGGTCGCGGCGCGGCGCACGGAGCGGCGCGATCCGCGGGCAATCATCGAGCGATCGCCCGAACTGAGCCAGGCGCTCAAGGCGATCGCGTCCGGCGTGTTCTCGCCGGACCAACCCGGACGGTATCGCGGTCTGGTCGAGGCGCTTTACGAAAACGACTGGTTCATGGTCGCCACCGACTTCGACGCCTATGCGGCGGCGCAGCGCAAGGTGGACGCCCTGTGGTCCGAGCCCGCCGTCTGGTGGCGCAAGGCGGTCCTGAACACCGCGCGCATGGGGTGGTTCTCGTCGGATCGCACCATCCGCCAGTATTCGCGCGACATCTGGAATATCGACCTGTAGCCTGCGGCGAGACTGCTCGGGAGGGAAGTTCGGCGTGACCACGAAGCCCGTCCGGCGAAAGGCTGCCACGGCGCCGCTTGCGCCCGAGGTGATCGCGGCGATCGTCGCCGGCTCGCATGGCGATCCCTTCGCGGTGCTCGGGGTTCACGAGATCCAGGGCAGGCTGGTCGCCCGCTGCGTGATCGAGGGGGCGGAGGCGGTCGAGGCGCTGACGCTGGCCGGCGCGTCCGCGGGCAAGCTCGCGCGCAGCCACGACGGCGGGCTGTTCGAGGGACCGCTGAAGATCAAGACGCGCCAGCCGCTGAAGTATCGCGCCAGCAACGCCGGTGGGGAATGGGAGGTCTGGGACACTTATTCGTTCGGGCCGGTGCTGGGGCCGATGGACGACTATTTCATCCGCGAGGGCAGCCACCTGCGGCTCTTCGACCGGATGGGCGCGCATCCGATCGAGCACGAGGGCGCGGCGGGCGTGCATTTTGCGGTCTGGGCGCCGAACGCGCGCCGGGTGAGCGTGATCGGCGATTTCAACGGCTGGGACGGGCGGCGCCACGTGATGCGACTGCGGCGCGACACCGGGATCTGGGAGATCTTCGTGCCGGGGATCGCGGCGGGGATCGGCTACAAGTTCGAGATCATCGGGCCGACCGGCGACCGGCTGCCGCTGAAGGCGGACCCGTTCGCGCGGGCGTCGGAGCTGCGGCCGAAGACGGCGTCGGTGGTGGCGGGCTGGATGGACCACGCGTGGGGCGATGCGGGGCATCGGGCGTTCTGGTCGGCGGCGGACGCGCGGCGGCTGCCGATATCGATCTACGAGGTGCATGCGGGGTCGTGGCAGCGAAGGGACGGCGACGGGTTCCTGTCGTGGGACGAGCTCGGCGACACGCTGATCCCCTACTGCGTGGAGATGGGGTTCACGCATATCGAGTTCATGCCGATCAGCGAGCATCCCTACGATCCAAGCTGGGGCTATCAGACCACCGGGCTGTTTGCGCCGTCCGCGCGGTTCGGGCCGCCGGAGGGGTTCGCTCGGTTCGTGGACGGGGCGCACCGGGCGGGGGTGGGGGTGATCCTCGACTGGGTGCCGGCGCATTTTCCGGTGGACGAGCACGGGCTGGCGCTGTTCGACGGGACGGCGCTCTATGAGCACGCGGACCCGCGGCAGGGGTTTCATCCAGACTGGAACACCGCGATCTACAACTTCGGGCGGCGCGAGGTGTTCAGTTTTCTGGTGAACAACGCGCTCTACTGGTCCGAGACGTTCCATATCGACGGGCTGCGGGTCGATGCGGTGGCGTCGATGCTGTACCTCGACTATTCGCGCAAGGCCGGCGAGTGGGTGCCGAACGAACACGGCGGCCGGGAGAACCTCGAGGCGATCGCGTTCCTGCAGGCGACGAACACGGCGGTTTACGCCTCTGGGCGAACCCGAGGCTGAGGCCGCCGACGAGCCCGCGCCGACCCTCGAGCCGGCCCCCGAGGTGCGAACAGCCGTCTTGG
>JANOEW010000477.1:0-3326 GCA_031413475.1 Amaricoccus sp. | reverse complement strand
GGGTGCTGGGCCGCCGGTGCCTGGGGTTGTTCGAGCGGTCCCCGGCCCCCCCCCGGTGGCCGGCCGCGCCGCCCGCCACGCCGCCCGTGCCAACACCACGTCCGAGGTCACCGCCCTCCATCCGCAACCGGGCCGCCCCTCGGGCGCCCAGCCCTGGGGCGAGGTGATCGCCCGCACCTTCCGCTCGAAAGGATAGACCCCCATGCCCACGCTCTCTGAGCTCCGCCACCCCGGCGGCTTTCTCGTCTGGGAGGCGCTGCGCGACTACTGCCGGGAGACCGTCGTGCTGACCGGCGGCGACCTCGAGCCGGGCACGGTGCTCGGCAAGATCACCGCGTCCGGCAAGTACGCCGCCCACAACCCCGGCGCTTCGAACGGCACGCAGACCGCCGCGGCCGTGCTCTGGGACAAGGTCTACGCGAGTGCTGCCGACCGAAACGCCGTCGTGCTGCTGCGCGGCCCCGCGATCGTGAACCGCCACGACATCGTCATCCCCGGGACGCCGACAGAGCCGCAGATCGCCGCCGCCCACGCGGCGCTGCTCGGGCTCGGCATCCTCGTCCGCTGATATTCACCCGAAGGAGGCATCACATGGCCACCATGGACATCTTCGAAGGCGATGCCTTCTCAATCATCGAGCTCACCCGCGCGCTGGAAAATATCCCCTTCAAGCCGGCGACCCTTTCGGGTTCGGGCCTCTTCGGCGATCGCGGCGTGCGCACGCGCACCGTCGTGATCGAAAGCCGCGACGGCACGCTGTCGCTGATCCCGTTCTCCGAGCGCGGCTCGGCCTACGACCAGCAGGTGTCGGAGCGGCGCGACGTGCGCGCCTTCGTCTGCCGACAGTTCAAGAAGCAGGACGTGATCTGGGCCTCCGAGATCCAGGGCATCCGCGCCTTCGGCTCGGAGAGCGAGGCGCAGCAGGTGCAGGTCGAGGTCGCCCGCCGGCTGCGGCGGCTGCGCACCGACGCCGAGGCGACCTTCGAGTACCACCTGCTCAACGGCATCCAGGGCGTGGTGAAGGACCCCAAGGATGGTGCGACGGTGGTGAACTACTTCACCGAGTTCGCCATCGCCCCGGCTACGGAGGTCGACTTCGACCTCGACAACGCCTCGCCCGCCTCGGGAGCGCTTCGGAAGCGCTGCCAGGCGCTGATCGAGGACGTCGAGGCGGGCATGGGCGGGCTCGCGACTGGATCGGTGCAGTTGCGCGCCGAATGCGGCTCGGCGTTCTTCGCCGATCTCGTCGCCCACAAGGAGGTGCGCGAGACCTACCTGAATACGGCGGCGGCCGCCGATCTCCGGTCCCGAGTTGCCGACGAGGTGAGCTTCGGCGGCATCAGTTTCCGGCGCTACCGCGGCAACGCCGCCTTCGGCGTGCCGGCCGACAAGGCGTTCTTCTATCCCGAGGGCGTCGAGGGACTCTTCGAGATCTACTACGCCCCCGCCGACACCTTCGAGACGGTCAACACCCTCGGCCTGCCGCTCTACGCCCGGGCGATCCCCGACCGCGAGCGCGACGAGTGGGTGCGGCTGGAGATCGAGAGCAATCCGCTGCCGATCTGCACCCGGCCGCAGGTGCTGCGGAGCGCACGGCGCACCTGATGACCGCCTTCGCCATCGCGGTCGACGCGCTCTTCGCAGATCCGAACCTCGGGCGCGACGCGACTTACGAGCCGGCGGACGGGGACGCGTTCCCCGTCCGCGTCATCGCGCGCAGCGCAGACGCCATCGCCGACTTTGGCGATGCGCGGCTCTGGTCAGAGACGACGCGCTTCGATCTGCGGGTGAGCGAGGTAGCCACGCCGCGGCCGGGCGACCGGCTGGTCCTCGACGGTGAGTCGTTCGTCGTCCAGGGCGAGCCCGTGCGGGATCGGGAGCGTCTGATCTGGACGATCGACACGAGGCCAGAATGAAGCTGAAGCTCGACATCAGTCCCGACCTCGTTGCGATGATGGCCGCCGAGATCGCGGCGGGCGAGCGGGCGGTTTCCGCGGCGATGCGTCAGGCGGGTGTCGGGCTGAAGGGGGCGTGGCGTGGGCATATCGTCGGGGCCCGGCTCGGGGCGCGGCTCGCGAACTCGATTCGGTCGGAGGTGTTCCCGAAGGCCGGCGTCAGCCTGAACGCTGCGGCGCTGGTCTGGTCGAAGGCTCCGGTGATCGTCGGCGCGCACGACTCCGGGCCGCTGATCCGCTCACGGAACGGCTTCTGGCTGGCGATCCCGACGCCGGCGGCGGGTAAATCGACCCGCGGCGGCCGGATCACGCCAGGCGAATGGGAGCGCCGCACCGGCCTGCGCCTGCGGTTCATCTATCGACGCAGCGGCCCGAGCCTGCTGGTGGCCGTGGGGAGGCTGAACACCAGGGGCCGGGCCGTGGCGTCGCGGTCGAAGACGGGCCGCGGCCTCGTCACAGCGCCGATCTTCCTTCTCGTGCCACAGGTGAAGCTTCCGAAGCGGCTCGATCTGGAGCGTGACGCCGAGCGGGCGCATGACGCCGTGCCGGGGCTGATCGTGGCGAACTGGGTGGAGGGACGCAATCGATAGGCGGCTGCAGTCGCCTGCAGTGCGCCAAATGCGGACCTGACCACCATAGGTCTGGTCGGGCGGCTGCCCTGCCCGGACCTTGTCGCGCCCGTTATGCCGGCTGTCAGCTGCTTTGCGAAAAGTCCATCCTCATGCTATCATTCGCCCCGAGAGTACTTCCGGAGACTCTCCATCAGCCCTTCGCCCCGAGACAACGGAGACGACGAAGTTGGCGCAAATGAAGGGCCGCAGGCACCGGCATCGCCCATGCTACCGACGTTAAACCTCGGTGCCGTTACCACCCGAACAGCCGAACTTGTCGGGCGGCACGTCTGGTCGCGCGATCGTCTTGTCGAGTACCAGACGGCGCAACTTCGCGAGATGCTGCGACGCGCCGTCGCCTCGTCGCCCTACTATCGCGAAATGACCGGCGACCTCGTCGCGCGGAATGCACCCTTGCGGGAGTATCCGGTGATGACAAAGGCGACGCTCATGGCGAACTTCGACCGCATCGTGTCGGACCCACGTGTCACGCGAGCGCTCGTCGAGCAACATCTGAGCGGCGAAGGGGCGGGCGCACTGCTTTTCGGCGAGTACCGGGCCGTCGCGACCGGCGGTACGACCGGCGAGCGAGGAATCTTCATCTATGATGCGACCGGATGGGAGATCGCCGTAGCCAACTTGTTGCGGTTCCAGCGCTTGATAGGAGTGCTTCCGACGACGCGAAGCGTGGGCGTGGGTGCGCCATCGCCAATCCATTTGACCAACCGGTTTTATGCGGAGCGCCGGGGTTGGGCGGGTG
>JANOEW010000476.1:0-1940 GCA_031413475.1 Amaricoccus sp. | reverse complement strand
GCGGTGTCGGCCAACATCTTCGTCGGCCCCGTCACTGGGCCGATGCGCTTCGTGCGGGTGCGGGTCCTCGAGGCAGTGGGCGACGCCGGCTCGTCGCCGCCGGCGCGCGCAGCCTCCGCGCCAGATAAGAACAGCGCCAGCGCAACCAGAACCGCGGCCGAGCGTCGCCGCAGGACGGCCGACCTCACTTCGGAAAGGCCTCCGCCGTCAGGGTCTCTTCCGTCTCCTCGTCAAGTTCGCCGGTGGCCGGCAGTTTCTTGCGGGTCTGGTATTCGGCGATCGCGCTGCGCGTGCGCCGGCCGCGCATCCCGTCGACGCCGCCCGCGTCGATCCCGAGATAGGTCAGCGCCACCTGCGCCGCGCGCAGCCCGATCTCCGGCAGCGAGCGCCGGCTCTTCTCGAACGCCGCGGCGAGGCGGTTGTCGTAGTCGTTCTTGCGAAAGTTCGGCCCGTTGTAGCAGGCGGCGAAGCTCGCCCAGTCCCGGCGCTGGATGCCGATCCGGCACTTGCTGTTGCCCATGATGAAGCTCGCCAGCGCCATCAGTTGCCTGTCCTCGGACTCCACCATCGCTTCGACCATCTCGGTCGCGCTTTCGAAGCCGACGACGCGGTGGTTGAACCCCATCACCTGCGGCAGGCCCCACGAGACGCTCTTCAGCGCCTCCTCGGGATCGAACTTCATCGCCTCCGCCAGCCGGCCGTATTCGGCCCCGCCGCCCTTGTAGCCGCCCGGGGCCGAACTCGACACGCCCGGGTTCTTCTTGTCGAACTTGCCCCCGGTCCGCTTGCTGAAAATATGCCGCTCGAACAAAATCTGAGGCCGGCGATCGGGCAGATACCCGAACCCCCGGGTCTCTACCGTCAGCACCGCCCAGACCTCCGGCTCGCTGACGCCGAGGGTCTCGCAGACCGCGTTCATTCCGGCCGCCGACATCGGCAGGCCCTGTTTGGCGAATTCCATGGATCGACTCCTGAGGAGAAAAGGCGACTCGCCCGAAGAGCGTTGATTTTGCGCCTGTTTGGGGCCCGTGTCGAGCCGATCGCTTTCCGTCGGCCTTACCCCTCCTCGAACAGATCCGCGATCAGCCCCGCCGCCGGCCGCGGGGCGGCGAGCCCCAGATGGGTCCAGGCCTTCGCCGCCAGCATCCGCCCGCGCGGCGTGCGCTGGATCAACCCCTGCTGCAGCAGGAACGGCTCGATCACCTCCTCGATCGCGTCGCGCGCCTCCGACAGCGCCGCCGCCAGCGTCTCGACCCCGACCGGCCCGCCGCCGTAGTTCTCCGCGATCACGCTCAGATACCGCCGGTCCGCCGCGTCGAGCCCGAGATCGTCGACCCCAAGCCGGGTCAGCGCCGCGTCCGCCACGCCTTGCGTCACCTTGCCGTCGCCCTCGACCAACGCGAAGTCCGCCACCCGCCGCAACAGCCGCCCGGCGATCCGCGGCGTGCCCCGCGCCCTTCGCGCGATCTCGTGCGCCCCCTCCGGCGTCGCGTCCGCCCGCAGCAGCCGCGCCGCGCGGGTCACGATCGCCACCAACTCGTCGACCTCGTAGAACTCCAGCCGGGTCGGGATGCCGAACCGGTCACGCAGCGGCGTCGTCAGCAGCCCCAGCCGGGTCGTGGCGCCCACCAGCGTGAACGGCTGCAGCTCGATCCGCACCGTGCGCGCCGCCGGCCCCTCGCCGATCACCAGATCCAGCTGGAAGTCCTCCAGCGCCGGATACAGGATCTCCTCCACCGCCGGGTTCAGTCGGTGGATCTCGTCGATGAACAGCACGTCCCGCGCATCCAGATTGGTCAGGATCGCCGCAAAATTGTCAGTATGAACCGACTACCTGTCTCCGAGCGTGTTGCCGTCCTGCGTGCCCTCACCGAAGGGTGTTCCATGCGGTCTACGGCCCGCATGACCGGGGTGTGTTTCAACAGCGTGAAGAGGCTCCT
>JANOEW010000475.1:0-3224 GCA_031413475.1 Amaricoccus sp. | reverse complement strand
GCGAGGACGGGCAGGGCGCCGAGCCCCGCGATCAGCTCGGCCTGCCGTCCGGCCGGCAGGATCGGGTGCCAGACCAGGACGGTCGCCTCGGGCCATTTCGCGACCAGCCGCCGGACGAAGTCGGCGGCCGCGGCGTAGTCGGACTTCACCTCGTAGGACGGATCGACCAGCACCAGCCCCCTGCGCGGCTGCAGCGGCGCGAGCGCGAGCAGGCCCTCAAACCCGTCGCGCCGGTGAATCGCCACGCCATCGGGGGGCATCGCCGCGCGCAACGCGGCATGCTCGGCGGGGTGCAGCTCCAGCAGCGTCATCCGGTCCTGTGGCCGCAGCAGGGCGCGCGCGATCAGCGGCGAGCCCGGATAGGCGCTCGGCCCGTGCGTCGCCCGCGCCGCCGCCAGCGCCCGGCCATAGGGCGTCGCGGGGTCGACCGTGATCCGCCCGATCCCCTCGGCGGCCTCGCCGGTCTTGAGCGACTCGGCCGCGGCGAGGTCGTAGCGACCGCGGCCCGCGTGCGTCTCAGCGTAGCTGAGCCCCCGCCGTTTCGCCGTCAGCCGCGCGAGCAGCTCCGCGAGGACCGCGTGTTTGTGCACGTCGGCCGCGTTCCCGGCGTGATAGGCGTGCTGATAGGAGAGCATCGTCCTCGCCTAGCGTCCGGCGCCCCGCCGCACCAGCCCTCGCGCGCAACCTGCCGTGCCGGTAGAGGCGGTCAAACACCGGGTCTCGCCGTCCGGTTCCTCGAACGGCTCGTCGTCGAGGCGCGGCGACGCCGCCGGCCGGTCGGAGCTCGCGGCCTTTTTCGGGGCGATTCCCCCTTGCGGGACGGCGGGCCTTGCGGCTTGGTGACCGAGTACCTCCGGTGAGCCGCGCTTGCGCTATTCCGCCCTCCAGATCCTGCGCAACGCGCTGACCGGCGACCGCGACTGGCGCCCGGTCTGGCGCGACCCGACGCCGAAACCGGCCTATGACGTGGTCATCATCGGCGGCGGCGGGCATGGCCTCGCGACCGCCTACTATCTCGCGCGGAACCACGGGATCACGAACGTTGCGGTGATCGAGCGCGGCGCGCTCGGGCAGGGCAACGTCGGGCGCAACACCACCATCGTGCGGGCGAACTACATGTTGCGCGGCAACTCGGAGTTCTATTCTCATTCGCTGAAGCTCTGGGAGCGGCTGGAGCAGGACCTCAACTACAACGTCATGATGTCGCAGCGCGGCCATCTGATCCTCGTCCACTCCGACGGCCAGCGCGACGCCGTCGCCCGGCGCGGCAACCAGATCAGGTTTCAGGGTGACGATGCGGAGCTGCTGACCCGCGACGAGGTGCGCGCCTATGCGCCGTTCCTCAACTTCGACGACCCGCGCTTCCCGATCTATGGCGGGCTGTTGCAGCGCCGCGCCGGGACCGCGCGCCACGACGCGGTCGCGTGGGGCTTCGCCCGGGCGGCCGACCTGCGCGGCGTCGATCTGATCCAGAACTGCGAGGTCACCGGATTTCGCATCGAGGCGGGGCGGGTGCGCGGCGTCGAGACCACGCGCGGCTACATCGCCGCGGGCAAGGTCGGCATGGCGGTGGCCGGGCGGTCGTCCCAGGTGGGCCAGATGGCGGGGTTGCGCCTGCCGATCGAGAGCCATGTCCTCCAGGCATTTGTCACCGAGGGCCTGAAGCCGATCCTGCCCGGCGTGATCTCGTTCGGGATGGGGCATTTCTACATCAGCCAGTCCGACAAGGGCGGGCTGGTCTTCGGCGGCGACCTCGACTTCTACAACTCCTACGCCGCGCGGGGGAACTTGCCGATGGTCGAGCACGTGATGGAGGCCGGCATGGCGCTGATGCCGATGATCGGCAAGGCGCGCGTCGTGCGATCCTGGGGCGGGATCATGGACATGTCCTCCGACGGCTCGCCGATCATCGATCGCACGCCGGTCGATGGCCTCTTCTTCAACGGCGGCTGGTGCTATGGCGGCTTCAAGGCCACGCCCGCCTCCGGCTGGTGCTTCGCCCATCTGATCGCCACCGGCGAGCCCCACGCCGCCGCGACCAGGCTCCGCCTCGACCGCTTCGCCACCGGCCACGTGCTCGACGAAGAGGGGACCGGCGCGCAGCACAACCTGCACTAGGGAAGGGCTTGCACGTTACAACAATGATTAAATTATTGAATATAAAAAATAAATCCAAACGCCTCGCACGCGCCGGACTCGGCGCATGCGCCTGAGCTGCCCCCTCTGCGGCGAACGCGACTTGCGCGAGTTCACCTATCGCGGCTCGGAGAAGCTGCTGGCGCGGCCGGCGGCCGACGCCGGGGCGGCGGCCTTCGACGACTACCTCCACATCCGCGACAACCCGGCGGGACCGCACGCCGAACTGTGGCACCACGAGCTCGGATGCCGCGCCTGGCTGCGGGTCGTGCGCGACACCCGCACCCACGCCATCCTCGAGACCTGCCTCGCGCGCGAGACGCCGCGATGACCCGCCTCGCCACCGGCGGCCAGATCGACCGAACCCGCCGGCTCGGGGTCAGCTTCGACGGCCGGCCGCTTGCGGCGCATCCGGGGGACACGCTCGCGTCGGCTCTGGTCGCGAGCGGCGTCCGGCTGGTCGGGCGTAGCTTCAAGTATCATCGGCCCCGGGGCCTGATCGCCGCCGGATCCGAGGAGCCGAACGCGCTGGTCACCCTCGGCGACGGCGCCGCCCGCACGCCGAACGTTCGCGCCACCCAGCAGGAGGTCTACCAGGGCCTCGCGGCCCGCAGCCAGAACCGCTGGCCAAACCTCGGCTTCGACCTGATGGCGGTAAACGACCGCCTCGCCCCGGTCCTCGGCGCCGGCTTCTACTACAAGACCTTCATGGGGCCGCCGCGGTCGTGGGAGCGGGTCTACGAGCCGCTGATCCGCCGCGCGGCGGGACTGGGCGCGCTGTCCGGCCGCCCCCATCCGGACGCCTCCGAAAAGGCCTTCGCCTCCGCCGACCTGCTGGTGATCGGCGCCGGCCCCGCCGGCCTTGCGGCGGCGCTGACCGCCGGGCGCGCCGGGGCCCGGGTCATCCTCGCCGACGAGGATTTCCGCCTCGGCGGCCGGCTCAACGCCGAGCGGCTGGAGATCGACGGCCAGCCCGCCGCCGACTGGGCCGCCGCGACCGTCGCGGAGCTGGCGAGCCTGCCCAACGTCCGGCTGATGCCGCGCACCACCGTGATCGGCGCCTACGACGGCGGCACCTATGGCGCGCT
>JANOEW010000474.1:0-3489 GCA_031413475.1 Amaricoccus sp. | reverse complement strand
CCCGGTCGAGATCGGCGGCGTCTGCGAGAAGGACATGGCCTGGGAGACGCTGCCGGAGGGCCGCCGTCACCTGATCCTCGACATCGAGGACGGCCCCGGCGACGACGCCGGCCCGTTCGTCGTGCCCGAGGGCGAATATTTCTTCATGGGCGACAACCGCGACAACTCGATGGACAGCCGCTTTTCCCGCGGCGCCTTTGGGGTAGGGACAGTGCCGTTCGAGAACTTCGTCGGTCGCGCCGACCGGGTGATCTTTTCCTCGGCCGGGGCCTCGATGCTGTTCGTCTGGACCTGGCGGCCCGACCGCTTCTTCGTCGGCGTTCAGTGAAGCTCAGCCGGACCATCGCCGAGGCATCGGCCCGCCTCGGCCACGGCTTCGCCCGGCCCGAACTGCTGATCGAGGCGCTCACGCATCCCTCGATGGGCGGCGCCGCGCACAACCAGCGCCTCGAGTTCCTCGGCGACCGGGTGCTCGGCCTCGTCATCGCCGAGGCCCTGCTCGCCCAGGACCCCGCCGCCAGCGAAGGCGATCTCGCCCCCCGGCTCAACGCGCTGGTCCGCAAGGAGGCCTGCGCCGAGGTGGCGCAGGCGATCGACCTCGGCGCGGCGCTGCGGCTCGGGCGATCCGAGATGGTCTCCGGCGGCCGACGCAAGACCGCGCTGCTCGGCGACGCCATGGAGGCGGTGATCGCCGCCGTCTACCGCGACGCCGGCCTGGACGCGGCGCGGCGGCTGATCCTGCGCCTCTGGGGCGACCGCATCGCCGCCGCCGCCGCCCAGGCCCTGGACGCCAAGACCGCCCTGCAGGAGTGGGCCCAGGCCCGCGGCCAACGCCCGCCCGACTATCTCGACCTCGCCCGCGAGGGGCCGGACCACGCGCCGATTTTCTCGGTCGAGGCCCGCCTCGAGGACGGCCGGGGCGCCGAAGGCCGGGCGCCGTCCAAGCGCGCCGCCCAGCAGCGCGCCGCCGAGACGCTGCTCGCGCGGCTGGAGGGCGAGGCGTGAGCGAGGGCGCCCGCTGCGGAATGATCGCGCTGATCGGCGAGCCCAACGCGGGCAAGTCGACGCTGCTCAACCGCATGGTCGGCGCCAAGGTCTCGATCGTCACCCACAAGGTCCAGACCACCCGCGCCCGGATCAGGGGGATCGCGATCGAGGGCGCGGCGAAGTTGGTGTTCGTCGACACGCCGGGCCTGTTCCGGCCGCGCCGCCGGCTCGACCGGGCGATGGTGGCGGCGGCCTGGAGCGCCTCGGCGGACGCGGACCTGGTCGTGCTGCTGATCTAGGCGCACCGCGGACGGACCGAGGGGGTTCGAGCGATCCTCGAGGCGATGGCGGCGCAGCTGCCGGCCGGGCGGACGGTGGCGCTCGCGATCAACAAGATCGACCGGGTCGAGGCGCCGGCGCTGCTGGCGCTGGCGGCGGAGATGAACGCGGCGCGGGACTTTGCGGCGACCTTCATGATCTCGGCCGAGAAGGGCTACGGGGTCGAGGATCTGCGGCGCTGGCTGGCGGTTCGGGTGCCGCCGGGGCCCTGGCTTTATCCCGAGGACCAGATCGCCGACGCCTCGCTGCGGCAGATCGCGGCCGAGATGACGCGCGAGAAGCTGACGCTGCGGCTGCATCAGGAGCTGCCCTACGAGCTGACGGTCGAGACCGAGGGCTGGGAGGAGCGGAAAGACGGGTCGGTTAAGATCGATCAGGTGGTCTACGTGGCGCGGGACGGGCACAAGGGGATCACGCTGGGGCCGAAGGGCGAGACGATCAAGGCGGTGGGCAAGGCTGCGCGCGAGGAGATCAAGGCCTTCCTCGGGCGCGAGGTGCATCTGTTTCTGACCGTGAAGGTGCGGCCGAACTGGCTCGACGAGGCGGAGCGTTACGGCGAGATGGGGCTGGAGTTCCCCAGGGGAGACTGAGCGATGGAGCCGCGGTTGACCGCGGCGTTCTGGGTGCAGGCGTATCTGACCCGACTGCGTCTGGCAGGGATCCCGGCGTTCGTGACCGCGCGGGGCGACGCGACGGCCGGGGCGGTGATCGTCAAAGTGAACCGCCTGGACGGCACGGCGCTGGCGTTCCAGCGCAGCTTCGACCCGTCGGGCGAGCGGGTCTGGATGTCGCTGGCGGAAGGGGCGGAGGCGGCCGTCGATGCGGCGCTGGCGCGGCAGCGGGGTTATGATCCGGATCTGTGGCTGATCGAGGTCGAGGATCGGGCGGGACGCAGCCTGCTCGACGAGCCGGGGCTGGCCTGACGTGGCGTATTCACGGTGAATATCGGCGCAAGTATATGACATTGTTCAATTACTGAATCGTTGACCGATGGGATGGTCGAGTCCTACTGGGTTCGGCGCCCGTGGGTGGGGGCGCTCCGCCTGCTCTCCGGGTTGGCGAACCCGCATGTACGGCTTTCGTCTGAACGCCTCAGGCAGCCGATGCGGGATGGGTGGTGCGGCGCAGACTGCGGACCGGACAAGGTGATCGTCCAGTGGACGTTCGACCCGGGCCGTCGCCCGAAGCGCAAGCGCAGGGCGAGGGGCGCCCGGATTTCCCCGAAGCGCGCATCGGGACGAGGCCGCCCCGGCGGACGCGAGAACTGCGCCCGCCTCCCGCAGGGGCGGGGCATTTCTAACGGCACCGCGCCACCCGGACGCGAAGCGATCGAGCGGAAGCCGAGTGTTATGATACATGAGGCCTTGGGCTGGAGCCGCGGTTCGGTTGCGGCGCACGGGTGGCGGGGGGCGGGCCTGAGCATGGACTGGCGCGACGAGGGGCTGCTGATCACGGCGCGGCGGCATGGGGAGAACGCCGCCATCGTCGAGGTGTTCACCGCCGAACACGGGCGGCACGCCGGCGTGGTGCGGGGCGGCGGCGGGCGGCGGATGGCGCCGGTCCTGCAGCCGGGGGCGCGCCTCAGCGTGGAGTGGTCGGCCCGGCTCGAAGCGCATATCGGACACTTTCGCGTCGACCCGATCGCGACGCCGCTGGCCACGGTGCTCGGCGATCGCGCGGCGCTGGCGGCGCTGGGCGGCGTGGCCGCGCTGATCTCCGCCGCGTTGCCCGAGCGCGCGGCGCATCCGGCGCTGTATGCGGCGACCCGGGACCTGGTCGCGGCGCTGGGTCGGACGCGGGACTGGCCGGCCCGCTACGCCCGCTGGGAGCTCGGCCTGCTGACGGAACTCGGCTTCGGCCTCGACCTGTCGGCCTGCGCCGTGACCGGGACGGTCGAGGACCTGGCGTTCGTCTCGCCGCGCTCGGGCCGGGCGGTCAGCGCCGCGGCGGGCGCGCCCTGGGCGGATCGGCTGCTGTCACTGCCGGCCTTTCTGCGCGACGACGCAGCTGCATCGGACTCTGCTAGAGACGCCGGCGCGGACTTTGGCGCGCTGGCCGCGGCGCTGGCGCTGACCGGTCACTTTCTGGAGACCCGGCTGGCTCCGACCTTGCCGCGCCAAGCCGTGCCGGCGGCGCGGGCGAGGGCGGCGCACGCGATCCTGC
>JANOEW010000473.1:0-1710 GCA_031413475.1 Amaricoccus sp. | reverse complement strand
GGTTGCCGGAGACGCGCTGGCCAGCAGCGGGGAGTCGGCGCCGGAAATGCCCGACTTCAGCGCCCTCGGGCAGGGGTCGCAAGACCCGGCGACGTCGAACTGGCGCTACTGGCCAACGAGCAGGCGGTTCCGGGGTGCCGTGCAGAACTGCGCTTCGAGTGACGATAAGAGTGCCATGGCCCTGAAGTTCCCGTCGTGGATCGCCCTCGTCCTGGTTGGCCTGACCCTCGCCGGTCACCGCACCCAGGCCCGGCCTGCCTCCGGCCCCGCCGCCAGCAACGTCCCGTTCTTCTCGGGCGTGACCGACGCTGACTCACTGGCCCGCCTGGTCAACGGCCGGCTCGCGTCTGCGCGCGAGGCGCTCGCGCGCCTGACCGCAGCGGGCGGCAAGCGGACCGCCGAGCGGGCGCTCGGCGACTACGACGACATCCAGGTGCACATCGGCGCCGCGAAGGGCCTGACGTCGATCGTCCGTCAGCTCCACCCCGATGCGGCCCTGCGCACGGCGGCAGAGACGCTGGCCCAGGCCGTTGATGGTTTCGAGTCTGAGTTATCGCTGACCACCGCCGCCTACGGCGCCCTCGCCGCGGCCAACGCCGCGGGCGCTCCTGCCGACGTCGCGCGTTACCGGCAACTGGTGCTTGACGACTACCGCCGACTGGGTGTGGACAAGGACGCCGCCACGCGGACGAAGATCGACGGCCTGCGAGGCGAACTCGTGCGGCTCAGGCAGGAATTCGATCGCAACGTCCGCGAAGGCGGACGGACGCTGTCGGTGGCCAGCGCCGCCGAGCTCGACGGCCTGCCCGCGGACTTCATCGCCGCCCACAAGCCGAAGCCGGACGGCACGATTGCCCTGTCCACCAATGCGTCGGATCTGCAGCCGGTGATGCTCTACGCCAAGAGCGACGATCTCCGCCGGCGCATGGTCCTCGAGTCGCAGGACATCCCGGCGAACCTGGCCGTGCTCCAGAAGATGGTCGAGACGAGGGCCGAGCTGGCGCGCACGCTCGGCTTCAAGGACTGGGCGACCTTCGACCTGTCAAACCGAATGGCGGCCACGCCGCAGAACGCCGCCGCCTTCATCGATCGCATTGTCGCCGCGTCGGCGGCGAAGGCGAACGCCGACTACCAGTTGATTCTCGCCCGCAAGAAGCAGGACCGCCCGGGCGCCACCGTCGTCAATGCCTGGGAGCGGCGCTACTACACGGAGCTGGTGCGGCGCTCGAGCTACGACTTCAACTCGCAGTCCATGCGGCCGTACTTCGCCTACGAGCGCGTGCGGGCCGGAGTGTTTTCGGTGACCGGCCGCCTCTTCGGCCTCGAGATCCGCCCCGCTCCGGGCCTGCCCGTGTGGCATCCTTCAGTCGAGCCGTACGAGGTGTTCGAGAACGGCCGCCTCGCCGGGCGCATCTACCTCGACATGCACCCGCGCGCCGGCAAGGCCGGCGGCGGCGCCACGGCGTCGACCGTGCGGGCCGGCATGCGCGATCGACAGATCCCCGAGGTGGTGCTGATTTGCCGCTTCCCCGGCAGCGAGGCGGGCGACCCCGGCCTGATGACCTACGACCAGGTGACGACGTTCTTTCACGAGTTCGGGCACCTGGTGCATGCGCTGTCGTCGGGACAGCAGCGGTGGATCGGCCTCACCCGCGTGGCAGAGCTCGACTTCATCGAGGCGCCGTCGCAGATGCTCGAAGAGTGGGTGTC
>JANOEW010000472.1:0-2578 GCA_031413475.1 Amaricoccus sp. | reverse complement strand
GTCGTCACCACCGACAAGGTCTATCGCAATGACGGCAGCGGGCGGCGCTTCGTCGAAACTGATCCGCTCGGCGGCCATGACCCCTATTCGGCGTCGAAGGCCGGCACCGAAATGGTCGCCGCCGCTTTTGCCGCCAGCTTCTTCACCCCCGCCGGCGTGCCGCTCGCCACGGCGCGCGCCGGCAATGTCGTCGGCGGTGGTGACTGGTCACCCGATCGCCTCGTCCCCGATGCCTGGCGAGCGCTCCACGCCGGGTCGCCGCTGGAACTGCGCTACCCCGCCGCCACCCGCCCGTGGCAGCACGTCCTCGATTGCCTCGCCGGCTATTTCGCCTATCTCGAGGCGCTCGCCACCCACGCAAAACCACCGCCCGCGCTCAATTTCGGCCCTGCCGAAGCCCCGGTAACCGTCGCCGAAGTTGCCGAAATCATCGGGAGGGCACTCGGCAACCCATCGCCCTGGCAGCAATCACCCGGCGATCACCCCCCCGAAGCCCCGGCACTGGCGCTCGATTCCAGCCTCGCCACAAGCGAACTCAACTGGATTCCGCGGCTGAACCCGCACCAGGCCCTCGCCTGGACCGCCGACTGGTACCGCCGTTTCGATGCCGGCGACGCCGCGCGCACCATCACGACCGACCAGCTTTCCGCCTATGAGGCCCTTTCATGACCACCCCCGCCTGCCTCGGCTGCGGCGCCCCGCTCACCCGCACCTGGGTCGATCTTGGCGAACAACCGCTCGCCAACAGCAATATCCGCCCCGAAAGCGCCGCGCAGCCCGAGGCGCGCTACCCGTTGCACGCCCGCGTCTGCGACACCTGCCTGCTGGTGCAGGTCGAATCCGTCGTGCCGCGTGAAGCGATCTTCAACGACGATTACGCCTATTTCTCGTCATTTTCCGATAGCTGGCTGGCGCATTGCCAACGCTACGCCGCCGCGATGACGACGCGCTTCGGCCTCGATGTCACCTCGCAAGTGGTCGAAATCGCCAGCAACGACGGCTACATGCTGCAATATTTCGTCGCCGCCGGCATCCCCGTCCTCGGTGTCGAACCCAGCGCCAACACCGCCGCCGCCGCCATCGCCCGGGGCGTTCCCACCGATATCAGCTTCTTTGGCCTTGAAACCGCCCGCCGTCTCGCAAGCGAAGGCCATGCCGCCGACCTGCTCGCGGCGAAGAACGTCCTCGCCCATGTCCCCGACATCAATGATTTCGCCGCCGGAATCGCTGCGCTGCTGAAGCCCGAAGGCGTCTTCACGGTCGAGTTTCCGCACCTTCTTCGCACCATCGAAGGCGTGCAGTTCGACACGATCTACCACGAGCACTTCACCTATCTCTCGCTCCTCGCCGTCGAAAATGTCTTCGCCCGCCATGGCCTGCGCGTCTTCGATTGCGAACAATTGCCGACGCACGGCGGCTCGCTGCGGGTCTTCGCCTGCCTCCAGACCGCCACCCACCCGCTGCAACCCGGCGTCGCCACCGTCCGCAACCTCGAAATCGCCGCCAATCTCGATCGCCCCGAAGGCTATGCAGGCTTCGATGCCCGCTGCCGCGCCGTGCGCAACGGCCTCAACAGCTTCCTCGAAAGTGCGCGTGCCGAGGGCAAGACCGTCGCTGGCTATGGCGCCGCCGCCAAGGGCAACACGCTGCTCAACTATTGCGGCGCCGGCGCGGACGCGATGCTGTTCATCGCCGACCGCAGCCCCGCCAAGCAGGGTCGCCTGTCGCCGGGCAGCCACATCCCCATCCGCGCCCCCGAAGCCATCGCCGAAACCCGCCCCGATTACGTCGTGATCCTGCCGTGGAACCTCGCCGCCGAGGTGAAAGCCCAGCTCGCCTTCATCCGCGACTGGGGCGGCAAGTTCGTCACCGCCGTCCCCGACCTCTGCATCGACTGATGCGCTTCGAGCCGACTCCCATCGACGGCGCCTTCACCGTCCATATGGAACCCGTGTCGGACGCACGCGGCAGCTTCGCCCGCAGCTTCTGCGCCGAGGAATTCGCCCGCGCCGGGATCGCCTTCACCGTCCCCCAGGCCAATCTGTCACGCAACCCGCACCGCCACACGCTGCGCGGCCTCCACGGCCAGGCCCCGCCCCACGAAGAGCCCAAGCTCGTCCAGTGCGTCCGCGGCCGCATCTTCGACGTTGCCGTCGACCTGCGCCCCGCCTCGCCGACCTATCGGCGCCACCATGCCGTCACCCTCGATGCCGATGCCGACACGCTGTTCTACATCCCCCCGGGCTGCCTCCACGGCTTCCTCACCCTCGCCAATAGCAGCGATGTCCTCTACCTGATGGGGGCGCCGTTCGTCCCCGGCACCGCCATCGGCGCCCGCTGGAACGATCCGGCCTTCGGCATCGACTGGCCCGCCGCCCCCGCCATCATCTCCGACCGCGACGCAAGTTATGCAGATTTCACCCCATGAGCCGCGTCCTCGTCACCGGCGCAACCGGCTTCATCGGCCGCGCCACCATCGCCGCGCTGCGTGCCGCCGGCCATGACGTCCACACCCTCGGCCGCACCGCCACACCCGGCACCCCCCACCACAGGTTCGACCTGCTCACCACCGACCCGG
>JANOEW010000471.1:0-1860 GCA_031413475.1 Amaricoccus sp. | reverse complement strand
CCGACGCGGCGCGGCTGGCGCGGCTCTGCCGGGCCGAAGGGCTGGCGGCGACGGTGATCGACGTCGCCCAGCGGCCGACGCCCGCCGCGCGTGGGCTCGCCGCGGCGATGGGCGCGAGCTACCTGCCGCTGCCGCGCGCGGACGCCCGGGCGCTGTCGGGCGCGCTGACCGCCGCGCTGGCGGGAGCGGCCTGAGATGCCGCTCGACTGGAGCCGCGAGGGCGCCCGCTGGCCGAACCGCGCGCTGTCGCGCTTCGCCACGACCCGCGGCGTGCGCTGGCATGTCCAGCGCGGCGGGGTCGGGCAGCGGATCCTGCTGCTGCACGGCGCCGGCGCCTCGACGCATTCCTGGCGCGACCTGATCCCGCTGCTGACGCCGAAGTTCGAGGTGATGGCGACCGACCTGCCGGGGCAGGGCTTTTCCTCCGGCGCGGCGCCGCGCTTTACGCTGCCGGGCATGGCGCAGGATCTCGCGGCGCTGCTCGCCGCCGAGGCCTTCGTGCCGGATCTGATCGTGGGCCATTCCGCCGGCGGCGCGATCGCGCTGCGCCTCGCGCTCGCCGGCGCGGCCGGCCCGGCACGCGTGGTCTGCCTCAACGGCGCGCTGACGCCGTTCCGCGGGGTGGCGGGCGTGTTGTTCCCGCCGCTGGCGAAGCTGCTGGCGCTGAACCCGCTCACCGGGTCGGTCTTCGCCCGCACCGCGGGCGCGCCGGGTGCGGTCCGCGGCCTGATCGCCGGCACCGGCAGCACGATCGACGCCGAGGGCCTGCGGCTCTACGAGCAGTTGATCACCACGCCCTCCCACGTCAGCGCCACGCTCGCGATGATGGCGCGCTGGGATCTGGCGCCGCTGCTCGCCGACCTGCCGAGGCTCGCCGTCCCGGTGACGCTGGCGCTGGGGCTGCGCGACCGCGCCGTGCCGCCCGAGGGCGCACGCGCGCTCGCGCCGCGGCTTCGCGACGCCCGCCTGGTCGAGTTCGCCGACCTCGGGCATCTGATGCACGAGGAAGCGCCGGACCGGATCGCGGCGCTCATCGGCCGGGTCGCATCGACGACCGAGCCCGCCTGCGATCGCGCGTAGCCGCTTCTGACGACGCTGGGCCCCTGCGCACGCGGGCCCGTGCCGGCCTCAACCAGCGACGTTCGGCTTCTCGGCCTCCCGGGGCACGATCTCGAGGATCAGATCGCCGGGTTCGAGCCGACCGGCGCCGATCTCCCAGAACCCGAAACTCTCGGAACCCCGGTAGACGCGCAGGCCCAGTCCCGAGGCGATCGACGCGAGCGGCCGGCCAAGTTCGTCATTCGCGACCGGGCGTTCGCGCATCGACACCCGTCCATCGGTGGCGGCGAGGTCGGCCATGTAATCGGCGGAATGCGGCCCGAGCGCCGAGCCCGCGAGCAGCGGGCCGGCGAACGTCGTCGGGTTGATCACCGTGTTCGCGCCTGCCTGTCGGGCCAGCGCCTCGTTGTCCTCCGCACGCACCACCACGCTGATCGGCACGTGCGGCGCCAGGCCGCGCGCGGTCAGCACGATGAGGATCGAGGTGTCGTCGCGTCCGGCCGCCACCATAACGCTCCGCGCCCGGCCGACCTGCACCGACTCGAGGATCGCGTTGCGGGTCGCATCACCCTCCAGGATGTTGACGCCGCTGGCGCTGGCCTCCTCGAGCGGGGCGGCCGCGCGGTCGATGACGACGATCTGGCCCGCCGCGACGCCGCGCCGGCGCAGCTCGCGGACCGCCTCGGCCCCGCTTGAGCCGAAGCCGGCGACGACGACGTGACCGTGCAGCCGATCCTGGAGTCTGCTCATGCGCCAAGTCTCCCAGACGTGCTTCAGAAGGAACTCATACGCCGTTCCCAG
>JANOEW010000470.1:0-2318 GCA_031413475.1 Amaricoccus sp. | reverse complement strand
CCCGAAACCGTGCCCGATCAGCGCGGTGTGATTGATGCCGGGGCAGTTGCCAAGCGATCCGTGCCCGACGGCATGGGCGATGATCTCGGCGATCTGCGAGGGCGCATAGCCCAGCGTTTCAAGAGCGGCGGGAACCGAGCGGTTGATGATCTTGAAATAGCCGCCCCCGGCGAGTTTCTTGAACTTCACCAGCGCGAAGTCGGGCTCGATGCCGGTGGTGTCGCAGTCCATCACCAGTCCGATCGTGCCGGTCGGCGCGATCACCGTGACCTGGGCGTTGCGAAAGCCGTGGGCCGCCCCGAGCGCCAGCGCGTCGTCCCAGACGCTGTGGGCGAGGTTCAGGAGCGCGCTGTCGGGGCAGTTGGCGTGGTCGAGCGCGACGGGGGGCACCGCGAGACCCTCGTATCCGGTCAGCTCGCCGCGGGCGGCGCGGCGGTGGTTGCGAATGACGCGCAGCATGTGCGCGCCGTTGCGCGCATAGCCGGGAAAGGCCCCGAGTTCCGCGGCCATCTCGGCTGACATGGCGTAGGCGGCGCCGGTCATCACCGCCGAGAGCGCGCCGCATAGCGCGCGGCCCTGGGCGCTGTCGTAGCCGTGGCCCAGCGTCATCAAGAGACCGCCGATGTTGGCGTAGCCGAGACCAAGCGTGCGGAACGCGTAGCTGCGCCGCGCGATCTCGGCGCTCGGGAACTGCGCCATCAGGACCGAAATCTCGAGCGTCATCGTCCAGAGCCGGGTGGCGTGAACATACGCCTTGGCGTCGAACGCGCCATTCTCGAGGAAGGCGAGCAGGTTCAGCGACGCGAGGTTGCAGGCGGTGTCGTCGAGGAACATGTACTCCGAGCAGGGGTTCGACGCGCGGATCGGCCCGTCCTCGGGGCAGGTGTGCCAGGCGTTGATCGTGTCGTGGAACTGCACGCCCGGATCGGCGCAGGCCCAGGCCGCGTGGCCGATCTGGTCCCACAGCGCCCGCGCCCTGACCACCTTGGCGATCTTGCCGTCGGTGCGGCGAACCAGATCCCAGTCGGCATCCTCGCGGACGGCGCGCAGGAAAGCGTCGGTCACACGCACCGAATTGTTGGAATTCTGACCGGAGACGGTGAGGTAGGCCTCGCTGTCCCAGTCGGTGTCGTAGGTGCGGAAGTCGAGCGCGGTCTCGCCGGTCTGCGCCTGCTGGAGCACGCGCTTCACGTAGGCTTCCGGGACGTGCGACTTCTTCGCCGCCCGGATCGCGGCTTTCAGCGCCGGGTTCGCCTTGGCGTCGAACGCGTCTTGCTCGGCACCATCCCAGGTCCGGATCGCATCGAGCACGGCGGCCAGGCGCTCGCGGTGGATCCGCGAGCCGGCGACCAGGGCCGCCACCTTCTGCTCCTCGATCACCTTCCAGTTGACGAAGGCCTCTATGTCGGGGTGATCCATGTCGCAGATCACCATCTTGGCCGCGCGGCGCGTGGTGCCGCCCGACTTGATCGCGCCCGCCGCCCGGTCGCCGATCTTCAGGAACGACATCAGCCCCGAGGATTTGCCGCCGCCGGCCAGCCGTTCGTTCTCGGCGCGCAAGCTCGAGAAGTTGGTGCCGGTGCCCGAGCCGTATTTGAACAGCCGCGCCTCGCGGGTCCACAGGTCCATGATGCCGCCCTCGCCCACCAGGTCGTCGGCGACGGACTGGATGAAACACGCGTGCGGTTGGGGATGCTCGTAGGCCGATGCGGACCTGACCAGTTCGCCGGACTGGAAATCGACGTAGAAGTGCCCCTGCCCCGGCCCGTCGATGCCGTAAGCCCAGTGCAGCCCGGTGTTGAACCACTGCGGCGAGTTCGGCGCCGCCATCTGGGTCGCCAGCATGAAGCGCATTTCGTCGAAGTAGGCGCGGGCGTCCGCTTCGGACGAGAAGTAGCCGCCCTTCCAGCCCCAGTAGGTCCAGGCCCCGGCGAGGCGGTCGAAAACCTGCCGCGCCGAGGTTTCACCAGCGGTCCGTTCGGTCGCGGGAAGCTCCGCTAGGCGGGCCTCGTCGGGCGCCGAGCGCCACAGGAACGCCGGCACCCCCTTTTCCTTCACGCGCTTCAGCGCCGCCGGGACGCCGGCCTTGCGGAAGTATTTCTGCGCCAGCACGTCCGAGGCGACCTGGCTCCAGCCCTCCGGAACCTCGAGGTTGTCGAGGGCGAACACCACCGACCCGTCCGGGTTGCGGATCTCCGAGGTGGTGGTGCGGAACCCCAGCGCCCCGTAGGCTCCGGTCTGCTCGGTGGTGAAGCGGCGGTCGATCTGCATTCGTCCCTCGGTCCTTTGGGTCGGCATTCAGCCGTTACCAGATATTG
>JANOEW010000469.1:0-3007 GCA_031413475.1 Amaricoccus sp. | reverse complement strand
GCCGGAGCGCACGGTGCTGGTCGGGTTCTCGCAGGGCACGATGATGGCGCTGCAGGTCGGGTTGCGGCGCAAGGCGGCGCTGGCCGGGATCGTCGGGTTCTCCGGGCGGCTGCTGCGGCCCGAGCGGCTGGCGGCGGAGATCGTCACCCGGCCGCCGGTGCTGTTGGTGCACGGCGACGAGGACCCGATGGTGCCGGTGGCGTCGCTCGCCGAGGCCGCGGCGGCGCTGATGGCGGCCAGGGTCGAGGTGGCGACGCATGTTTCGCGCGGGGTCGGGCACGGGATCGCCCCGGACGGGCTGGGGCTCGCGCTGCAGTTCGTGCGCGAGCGCCTGGGGCTGGGGCTGGCCGGCTGAGCCGCCGTTATCGCCGCGTGCCGATCGTCAGCAGGTAGTCGCGCGGCATCGCCACGCCAAGGTTCGTGGTCCGGTAGGCCTCGTGAAACGCCACGAAGTCGCGGTGCAGCGCCTCACTGCGCTCGCCCGCGTTGGCGAAGAGCGTCCGGGTCGGGCCGTAGCCTTCGCTGAACACGCTCCAGACGGTCTCGGCGGAGGGCATGCGCAGGACCGAGGTTCCGGTCTCGAAGCGCAGGTCGAAGTCGCGGCCGAGCAGGGCCTGAACCCGCTCCGGCAGGCCCCAGTCGAACGGCGACGGCGGCGCAGGGTCCGGCGGCGGCGGCATGTAGGGCTTCATCATCCGGAACATGTCCGCGAGCGTGCTGGTCGGCGGCCAGGTGGTCAGGCCGATGCGCCCGCCGGGCCGGCAGACCCGGGCGAGCTCGGCCGCGACCGCCTCGGGGCGGCTGGCGAACATCACGCCGCAGGTCGAGGTGATCACGTCGAAGCCGGCGTCGGGCAGATCGAGCGCCTCGGCGTCGCCGACCTGGAAGTCGATGGCGAGGTTCGCCGTTCGGGAGAGGTCGCGCGCGGCTTCGATGACGCCCGCGCCGAAGTCGACGCCGGTCACGGTCGCGCCCTTCTGGGCGAGGCGGCGCGCCGTCCAGCCGGTGCCGGTGGCGAGGTCGAGCGCGGCTTCGCCGGGGCGCACGTCGAGTCGGGCGAGCAGGTGCTCGATCGAGTCCGCGATGGTCTCGCTGATCCGGTCGTAACCGGCGCCTCCGGACCCCCAGGTGGCCGCCGCCTTCGTATTGTGGGCTTGGACTTCCATGGCGCTTCCTTTCCGCGGACCTGTGCATCCCGGACGCCGGCAGCCGTTCCGTCAATAAACCGCTCACGTCGGGCGCGATGTTGGCGCCCCATCGGCGACAGGTGTTCCGGGACGCAAAGTATAGCCGATCGGCTCTGTCGCTCAAAGCTCAATCGGCTGGTCCGGCGCGGCGTCCGATGTTCGCGTTTTCGGCGCATCCGCGTCATAAATCTGTGCAGGTGCAACGGTAACGTGCCGCGCGACGATCCAACCGGCTTATCTGGGGTCTTGCCAGCCCACGGAACCGAGATATAGTCGTGACAGGGCAAGGTGCGGGCGGGCGCTCGTGGCCGGGGTCCGGAGGCCAGGGAAAGGCGTCGATGCTGCAGAGCACGCCCATGCCGAGCTTCGTCCGCAATCCGAGCGGGCTCAGGGATCATCCCGCGCTGGTGCTCAACGCCGACTTCCGCCCGCTGTCGTACCTGCCGCTGTCGCTCTGGCCCTGGCAGGAGGCGGTCAAGGCCGCGTTCCTTGATCGGGTGGTGGTGCTCGCCGAATACGACACGCTGGTGCGCTCGCCCTCGATCCAGTTCCGAATACCTTCGGTGGTGGTGTTGCGGGACTACGTGCGCCCCGCCAAGACCTCCGCCTTCACCCGCTTCAATCTCTTCCTCCGCGACGAATTCACCTGCCAGTATTGCGCCGCCAAGGACCATCTCACCTTTGATCACGTGCTGCCGCGCTCGCGCGGCGGGCGGACCACGTGGGAGAACGTCGTCGCCTCCTGCGGGCCGTGCAACCTGCGCAAGGGTTCGAAGACGATCAAGCAGGCCGGGCTGAACCTGCGGCGCAAGCCGGCGCAGCCGTCGCCCGAGCAGTTGCAGAACGTCGGACGCAAGTTTCCGCCGAACCATCTGCACGACAGCTGGATGGACTTCCTCTACTGGGACGCCGAGCTGGAAGCGTAGGCGCGGGCCCACAGGGCCGCGAGCACGGCGCAGGCGAGGCCGTTCCAGGCCGCCATCGACAGGCCGAGAAAGCTCCAGGCGATCTCGTCGCAGCGCACCACCGGGGCCTCGAGGATGCGCTCGAGCAGGGCCTCGGGGGTGAGGCCGGCGACGTCGGGAGCGACGCAGCTGGCCGGGCCGGGCCACCAGTCCTGTTCGATCCCGACATGGTAGGCGGCGATCCCCGCGCCGGCGAGCATCGCCAACGCGCCGAGAGCGGCGAACGCACGGCGCGGCGCGGCGAGCAGGCCGAGGCCGAGCAGGACGGCGAGCGCATGCGGCCAGCGCTGCCAGAGGCAGAGCGGGCACGGCGCGAGGCCGCCGAGGTGCTGGAAGGCGAAGGCCGCAGCGAGCAGCGCCGCCGAGCCGAAGGCGGCCCCGAGGCCGGCGCGCTGCATCGCCGTCATCGCGCGGGCCCCACGACGCTTGCGCCGTGCGCGGCCGAGCCGGCGACAAGCACGCGCGCGGAAAGGCCGTCGACGCCGCCGGCGGCCGCACCAGAGACGAGCGCGTGGGTCATGGCGGCGCGGGTAAAGAATGAGTCGCGGGACCGTCGTAGCACTTCGTTCACGCCTCCGGCTGATAAACGCGGCTCAAGCATCATGGACCGCGCGCGCCGTCAAGGTCGGCCGCGGCGGGCGGAGCGGGAGGCGCCGATGGCCACGGGCAAACCTGCGCGGGAGGCGCCGTGGGCCTGGCGCTGGGCGCCGATCGCGGCGGCGGCGGTGCTGGCGGCCCTGGCGACGGGCTGGGCCATCGGGCCGCGCGCCGCGCCGCCGCCGCTGGCGGGAGCCGCGGCCGAGCTGGCGGCTAGCTCGTTCCCATGATTTCTCTGATTTTTCCGCCGATATCTTT
>JANOEW010000468.1:0-2090 GCA_031413475.1 Amaricoccus sp. | reverse complement strand
AGAGCAAGACGGCCGATTTTGTGGTTGCCCTGCCGGTGGCGCCGAAGCGGCGCTGCGGCAAAAGTCGTTGGTCGCAACGGGAAGTCGAAGTAAACTCGCTGTGCTCCTGACCACCTCCAACGATCATGCCCTTTCGTCAGCGCGGCTCGATGCTCGGCAGCATTCTCGGAATCCTCGTCTGCGGCGTCGGGGGCGGCCTTGCGGCCTGGGTCACCGTGACGGCATTGGGGGTCGCCGGTGTCCCGGGGGCGATTCTCGCGGCGGAGTAAGCTCGAGGTGCGCCCAGCCCGCATCATTGAGCACCCGCCCACGCGCGGTGCGGGCGATCAGGCCAAGCTGGATGAGGTAGGGCTCGACCACCTCTTCCACTGTATCGCGCGGCTCGGCGAGGCCCGCGGCGAGCGTCTCGATCCCTACGGGTCCGCCCTTGTAGATGGCGGCGATCATGGTGAGATAGCGACGGTCCATGCTGTCGAGGCCGAGCCGGTCGATCTCGAGCCGGGTCAGCGCGTCGTCCGCCACCGCGCGGGTGACGCTGGCGGCGCCTGCGACATCGGCAAAATCGCGCACGCGGCGCAGCAAGCGCCCCGCAACCCGCGGCGTGCCGCGCGCGCGGCGGGCGATCTCGTGCGCGCCATCGGGCGCAATGCTGAGGCCGAGCAACCCGGCGGCGCGGGTGACGACGCGCTCCAGCTCCTCATGGCTGTAGAAATTGAGACGCACTGGGATGCCGAAGCGGTCGCGCAGCGGCGTGGTGAGCAACCCCTGCCGCGTGGTCGCCCCGATCAGCGTGAAGGGCGGCAGGTCGATGCGGACAGAGCGGGCGGATGGCCCTTCGCCGATAATCAGATCGAGCGCGCGGTCCTCCATCGCGGGGTAAAGCACCTCCTCGACCACGGGGGACAGCCGGTGGATCTCGTCGATAAACAGCACGTCATGAGGTTCGAGATTGGTGAGCAGCGCGGCGAGGTCTCCCGCCTTGGCGATCACCGGGCCGGAGGTGGCGCGGAAGCCGACGCCAAGCTCGCCCGCGATGATCTGCGCCAGCGTTGTCTTGCCGTGGCCGGGCGGGCCGAAGAACAACGTATGATCCATCGCCTCGCCCCGCGCGCGGGCAGCGGCGATGAAGACGGCAAGGTTGCCTTTGGCCGCCTCCTGCCCGACGAATTCGGCCAAGCGGCGCGGGCGCAGGGCGGCATCCGGGTCGCCGGGTTGGCGGGTGGGGGTGTGGAGAGGGGAGTCAGTCATTGCGAAATATCACTTCGCCTTCCGCGCCAAGGCAGAAAAAACCGCCAGCGCGATCGCAAAGGCACCCACAGCACACATCTGCAATACCGGCACGAGGATAAAGACCAATGCCCCCTGAGCATCGGGAGGCTGTAAATAGAGCGTATCGATGACGAGAAACAGTCCCACGGTGCCGATTGGTATGGCTGCGATACCCTTGATCATCGCCTGCTCCCGCCAGATGCAAAGCGGGACAATAGGTGCGGTCAAAAGCGCCAGAGCAAGCAGCCCAGCTGCAAACGAATTTAGATCGTAAGCAAATCCGCCGCCAAGCAGCGTAGCGGTGCATGCGAGGGCATAGACCCCAAGCAAAGCCAGTCGCCAGTCGCGCACCATCACCCCGCCGCCTTCTTCAATGCCACGCGGATCAGGTCGCCCTCGCTGGCACCCTCGCCCAGTTCTTCCAGCGCCCGCGCCACCGCCTGCGCCGCAATCGCAGGCTTGAAGCCCAAGTTCTCCAAAGCGCTCGCCGCGTCCGCGCCCTTGCCCCCCGCCGGAGCCGCCGCAACCGCGAACCCGCCGCCGCCAACTGGCATTGCGCCCGCCTTGTCCTTCAGCTCGTTGACGATCCGGCCTGCCAGCTTCGGCCCGACGCCCTGCGCCCGCGCCACCATCGCCGCGTCGCCCTTGCCGCAGGCATCGCGCAGGTCTCCGGTCGAGAGGGCGGACAAGATCGCCAACGCAACCTTGCTCCCCACTCCCTGCACGCCCGTCAGCAGCCGGAACCAGTCGCGCTCGGCCTGATCGGCGAAGCCCAGGAGGCGCATGTCGTTCTCGCTCACCTGCAACTGCGTGTGGACGGT
>JANOEW010000467.1:0-2635 GCA_031413475.1 Amaricoccus sp. | reverse complement strand
GCTCGCCTCTGCGCTGCCCTCAATGACCATCGACGGCAAGCAGTGGGGCGTGCCATACACGTATTACCAGTGGGGCATCTACTTCAACCGGACCGTCTACGACGCGGCCGGCGTCGAAGTGCCCACCACCTGGGACGAGTTCATCGCCAACTGCGCCAAGTTCAAGGAGGCCGGGATCGACTGCGTGACCACCGGCACCAAGGCGCTGTGGCCGGCGGCGGGGATCTTCGACTATCTCAACCTGCGCACCAACGGCTACGAGTTCCACATGGCGCTCGCGAACGGCGAAGTGCCCTGGACCGACGACCGGGTGAAGGCGACCTTCGCGGAATGGGCCAAGCTGGTCACGCCGGGCTATGTCACCGCGAACCACGCCGCGATCGACTGGCAGGACGCCGCGGCGCTGCTGGTGCAGGGCAAGGCCGCGAACTACGTGATGGGCAACTTCGCCGTCGCGAATTTCAAGGACGGCGGCATGACCGACGAGACCCTCGGGTTCATGCCGTTCCCGACGATCGACCCCGACGTCCCGCGCGCCGAGGATGCTCCGACCGACACGGTGCACATCACCGCGGGCGCCAAGAACGTCGAGGACGCCAAGACCTTCCTCGCCTACCTCGCCGAGCCGGAAGTGCAGACCAAGCTCAACGCCGCGCTGGCGCAGCTGCCGGTTCACAAGGACGCGGAAGTGCCGGAAGATCCGTTCCTACAGGCCGGGTTTGAGTTGCTGTCGACCACCCCGGGCGGCATCGCGCAGTTCTTCGACCGCGACGCGCCGGCCGAGATGGCCAAGATCGGCATGGAAGGCTTCCAGGAGTTCATGGTCAAGCCCGAGAACGTCGACGCCATTCTCGAGCGGCTCGAGGCGGCGCGCGCGCGCATCTACAAGTGACCGCCGGGGCGCGGCCGGACCTCGGCCGCGCCCCACCGCACCCAAGCCGCAGCCCCCGGGCGGCGGCCCGTTCCAAGGACGGTGCGCCATGGCCGTGACCCATCCCCCCCTCGCCCGCGCCGAGGCGCCTCAGCGCTCGTGGTGGCGGCAGAACCAGCAGCGGCTCGCCCCCTGGCTGTTTCTCGCGCCCGGGATCATCATGTTCGCGGTCTACGTGCTGATCCCGATCGTGCAGTCGCTGTGGCTGAGCTTCTTCGACTGGGACGGTCTCGGGGCGCGGACCTGGCTCGGCTGGGAGAACTACGTCGAGCTCTGGAGCGACGACGCCTTCTGGACCTCGCTGCGGAACAACGTGATCTGGCTGGCGCTGTTCATGCTGGCGCCGCCGGCGGGACTGTTCATCGCGATCTTCCTCAACCAGAACGTCACCGGCATCCGCATCTACAAGTCGCTGTTCTTCTTTCCATTCGTGATCAGCCAGGTCGTGGTCGGCCTGATGTTTTCCTGGTTCTACGCCCCGAATTTCGGGCTGTTCTACACGCTGATCGAGTGGATCACCGGCAGCGGCGTGGCGGTCCTCGCCGACGAGCGCTTCGTCACCTTCGGCATCATCGCGGCCGGGCTCTGGCCGCAGATCGCCTACTGCATGATCCTCTACCTCACCGGCCTCAACAACATCTCGCCCGAGCAGGTCGAGGCGGCGCGGCTCGACGGCGCCCGCGGCTGGCGGATGCTGTGGCACGTGATCCTGCCGCAGCTGCGCCCCGCGACCTTCATCGCCATCGTGGTGACGGTGATCGGCGCGTTGCGCTCGTTCGACCTGGTGTCGATCATGACCGACGGCGGGCCCTACGGTTCGTCACGGGTGCTGAGCTTCTACATGTACGAGCAGGCGCTGAGCGAATACGGCTACCGCATGGGCTACGGCGCGGCGATCGCGGCGGTGCTGTTCGCGATCATGATGATCTTCATCTCCGGCTTCATCTGGAAGATGATCCGCGACGAGCGCGAGGGCTACTGAGATGTTCCCGCGCCCGATCGAACAGACCTCCGCCTCGACCCAGACGCTCTACCGGCTCGCGCTGCCGGTTGCGCTGATCCTTTGGCTGCTGCCGCTGATCGGCGTGGCGATCACCTCGGTGCGGCCCTCGAGCGACCTCGCCGCCGGCAACTACTTCGGCTGGCCCTCCGCCTTCGCCTGGACCAACTACGTCGAGGTGTTCCAGAACTCGCCGATCGCCCAGTACATCCTGAACTCGTTCAAGGTAACGATCCCGACGGTGATCGGCGCCGTTGCGCTGTCGACGATGACCGGTTTCGCGCTCGGCATCTACAAGTTCCGCTCGAATCTGCTGATCTTCTTTCTGTTCGTGGCCGGCAATTTCGTGCCGTTCCAGATCCTGATGATCCCGGTGCGCGACCTGACGCTCCAGCTCGGCCTCTACAACACCACCTCGGGCCTCGTCCTCTTCCACGTCGCGTTCCAGAC
Source organism: Amaricoccus sp. (assembly GCA_031413475.1). GTDB lineage: Bacteria > Pseudomonadota > Alphaproteobacteria > Rhodobacterales > Rhodobacteraceae > Amaricoccus. The sequence continues at coordinate 254 of JANOEW010000467.1, read as the reverse complement.
TGGGTTCTGCACCCTCTTCATGCGCAACTTCATCCGCGCGCTGCCGCGCGAACTGATCGAGGCGGCGCGGGTCGAGGGCGTCTCCGAGATTCGCATCTTCTGGTACGTCGTGCTGCCTTTGATGCGCCCGGCGATCGCCGCGCTCGCGGTGCTGATCTTCACCTTCGTCTGGAACGACTACTTCTGGGCGACGGTGCTGACCCAGAGCGCCGCGTCCCAGCCGGTGACCGCCGGGCTCTATTCGCTCAATGGCC
>JANOEW010000466.1:0-5876 GCA_031413475.1 Amaricoccus sp. | reverse complement strand
GCGCGTGCAGGTGCAGGGATAGACAACCCCGAGGCCGTGCAGCTGCTTCAGCGTGGCTGCGTCGAAAGTCGGCATGGCGGTCCCTTTCCCGGCAGCCCGAGCGGAGCTATCTAAACCCAGCAACGGAATTTGCACAGGACCGGTCCGATGAGCGGCGAGGACGATCTGATCAAGCTCTATTCGCAGCGCATCCTGGCGCTGGCGGCGAACATTCCGCACGCCGAGCGGCTGGCGAACCCGCAGGTCAGCGCCAAGCGGCGGTCGCCGCTGTGCGGCTCGACGGTGACGGTGGACCTCAGCCTGCGCGACGGGCGGGTGGCGGAGTTCGGGCAGGACGTGAAGGCCTGCGCGCTGGGTCAGGCCGCTGCCGCGGTGGTTGGCGCGAACGTGATCGGTTGCGGCCGCGAGCAGATCGCCACCGCCCGCGAGCAGCTCGCGGCCATGCTCAAGGCCGGCGGGCCGGTGCCCGACGCGCCGTTTGACGGGTTCGAGGCGCTGCTGCCGGCGCGCGACTACAAGAATCGCCACGCCTCGATCCTGCTGCCGCTCGACGCGACGCTCGCCGCCTGCGACGAGGCGCTGGCGGCGGCCTGAGGCGCGCGGGGCCCCTGGCGCAGATCGAAGAAAAGAATCGCCGCGACCCTTGCGGGTGCGGCGATCAAGTGGCGGCGCGGCCGAGGCAGTCGGCAGGAGGCCGGGACAGTCAGAGGTCCGGACGCCGCAGGCAAATCAGGCGCTCAGGCGAGCGCGGGCAGGAAGAAGCCGGCGAGGATCACGACGACCAGGCCGGCGAGGCCGAGGGCCTCCGCGGCCAGCGTCTCGGGGTCGGCGTTCAGCAGGCGGCGGAAACCGGGAAGCATGGCGTCGATCCTTCGCTGCAGTTGATGTTCCGCTAATGTTCGCATCGCGTTAACTACGAGTCAACCGATTCGCGAACGAAGATAGAACATCGATCAACCGACGCCCAGCAGCCTGATCGCCTTGTCGCGCTCGAGCAGGTGCAGCAGGATCCGGACCGCGCCGCCGCGCGCGCTTGCGAGCGTCGGATCGCGCGCGAGCAGGAGGCGGGCGTCGTCCTGGGCCTGGCGCATCAGGTCGGCCTGGGTCTCGAGGTCGGCGATGCGGAACCGTGGCAGGCCGGACTGGGCGATGCCGAGCACGTCGCCGGCGCCGCGCAGGCGCAGGTCCTCCTCGGCGATGCGGAAGCCGTCCTCGGTGTCGCGCAGCACCTCGAGCCGGGCGCGGGCGGCCTCGCCGAGCGGCGGGTCGTAAACCAGCAGGCAGGTCGAAGCGGCTGCGCCGCGCCCGACCCGGCCGCGCAGCTGGTGCAGTTGGGCGAGGCCGAAGTTCTGCGCGCCCTCGATCACCATGATCGAGGCGTTCGGCACGTTGACCCCGACCTCGATGACGGTGGTTGCGACGAGCAGGCGGGTGCGGCCGGCGGCGAAGTCGGCCATGGCGGCGTCGCGCTCGGACGGCGGCAGCTGGCCGTGCACGAGGCCGACGCGCTCGGGGCCGAGCGCGAGGCGGAGCGCACGGGCGCGCTCTTCGGCGGCAGTCAACTCGGCGACCTCGGATTCCTCGACCAGAGGGCAGACCCAGTAGGCCTGGCGGCGGTCGTCGAGGGCGCGGGCGAGACGGGCGACCACCTCGTCGAGCCGGCCGGCGGAGACCAGCGCGGTCTCGACCGGGGTGCGGCCCGGCGGCTTCTCGTCGAGCACGGAGAGGTCCATGTCGCCGTAGCTCGCCAGCGCGAGGCTGCGCGGGATCGGGGTCGCGGTCATCACGAGCAGATCGGCGGCGTCGCCCTTGGCCCCGAGGTCCATGCGCTGGCGCACGCCGAAGCGGTGCTGCTCGTCGACGATCGCGAGGCGCAGGTCGCGGAAGACGACGTCCTTCTGGAACAGCGCGTGGGTGCCGACGACGATCCCGGTCGCGCCGTCGGCCAGCGCCCGCAGCTTGGCCGCGCGGTCGGCGCCCCTGTCGCGGCCGGTGAGCAGGTCGAGCCGGACGCCGGCGCCATCGGCGAGCGGGGCGAGCGAAGCGGCGTGCTGGCGGGCGAGGATCTCGGTCGGGGCCATCAGCGCCGCCTGGCTGCCGGCTTCGACCGCGGCAAGCATGGCGAGGACCGCGACCAGGGTCTTGCCCGAGCCGACGTCGCCCTGCAGCAGGCGGTTCATCCGGCGGGGCTCGGCCATGTCGGCGGCGATTTCGGCGACGGCGCGGGTCTGGGCGGCGGTCGGCGCATAGGGCAGGGCGGCCAGCGCGCGGGCGCGCAGGCGGCCGTCGCCGCGGGTTTCGAAGCCCTTGGGCCGGCGCAGGTGGGCGCGCGCCAGCGCCAGCGTCAGCTGGTGGGCGAACAACTCGTCGTAGGCGAGGCGGGCGCGGGCCGGCGCGTCGGGGGCTAGGTCGGGCGCGCCGGCGGGGGCGTGGGCGGCGAGGAGCGCCGGTCGCCAGCCCGGCCAGCCGCGGGCGGCGATCACCGTGGGCTCGATCCATTCCGGCAGGTCGGGGGCGCGGGCGAGCGCCTCGGCGGCGGCGCGGGCGAGCGTGCGCTGGGTCAGGCCCTGGGTCAGCGGGTAGACCGGCTCGAACTCGGGCAGGCTTTCCAAGCCGTCGGGGCGCAGCACGTGATCCGGGTGGACCATCTGGGCGATGCCGTCGAACAGCTCGACCCGGCCGGAAACGATGCGCCGGGCCCCGGCGGGCAGCTCGCGGCGCAGCCAGTCTTCGCGGGCGTGGAAGTAGACGAGCAGGAACTCGGTGCGGGCGTCGCGGACGTGGATGCGGTAGGCGCGGCCGCGGGCGGCCGCGGGCTGGTGCAGGCCGATCGCGACCTCGACGGTGGCGGTGGCGGGCAGCACGAGGTCGCGGACCGAGGCGCGCAGGCGGCGGTCGACGACGCCGTGGGGCAGGGTGAGGAGGAGGTCCGCCGGGCGGGCGACGTCCATCCGGGCGAACAGCTTCGCCGTCTTGGGACCGACGCCGTCGAGCGCCGTCAGCTCGGCGAAGAGCGGGAAGAGGACCTCGGGTCGGGGGCTCATGCGGACCACCTTGCAGGGTGTTGCACGTTGCAAGCGAGATTAAGAAACTGTCGCTGCGGCAGGGTCCGGCGCGCCCGCCGGTCGTCTCCACATGCCCCAGCCTGCGCCCTCGCGCCAGCCCCTTAGCCGATGGGCGGGAGGCGCTTGAACATGATGGTGGTGGCGTCGAGTCGGGGCGTGACGGTGTCGCGGCACCAGTCGGGGATGACACCGGCCGTCGCGTAGCCGAGCGAGGCGTAGAGCCGCTCGGCGGCGTCGCCGGTGCGGGTGTCGAGGGTGAGGAGGCTGCGGCCGAGGGCGCGGGCCTCGGCCTCGACGGTGGCCATCAGCGCCCGGGCGAGGCCGAGGCGGCGGGCGTCGGGATGGACAAGCAGCTTCGCCACCTCGGCGCGGTGCGGCTGGTTCGGCGGGGTGTCGTGGAGGAGCTGGACGGTCCCGGCGAGACGGCCGCCCGTCTCGGCGGCGAGCAGGACGCGGCGGCCCTGGGCGAGCGGGGGCAGGACCGCGTCGCGCCAGAACGCGGCGGCGTCCTCGGGCGGGAAGGGCAGGACGAAGCCGACGCTGGCCCCGGCGTGCACACAGGCGTGCAGGATGCCGGTGAGCTCGGGCAGGCGCGCCTGCAGGACGGCGCCGTCGAGGAGGAGGACTTCGCACGTCATACGAGAAAAAGCACGTACCGCGCGCCCGTGTCAGTAGAAAATGTGGACGGACCGTGGAGCAGGTAGCGCAGGCAGTCGCCGGGCGCGAGGGCGTGGGCTCGGCCGTCGACGGTGACGTCGAGCGCGCCGTCGAGCAGGTAGAGGTGGTGCTCGAGGCCGGGCCGCGGCGGGGTGTCGTAGGCGAGGCGGGCGCCGGGGCCGAGGGCGACGTCGAGCGCCTCGCCGGCGAGGCTGCGCGCGGGGGGCGAGATCGTTCGCCGGGTGAAGCCGGTGGCGGGGTCGGCGTAGACCGGCTGGTCGGCCGGGCGGACGAGGGCGACGAGGTCGTCCTCGATCATCCGCATCAGCCGCGACAGCGTCAGCCCGTGGGCAGCGCAGAGCCGGCCGAGCACGGCGGCGGTGGGGCTGGTCTCGGCGTTCTCCAGCCGCGACAGGGTGGTGCGGCTGACCCCTGAGCGGCGCGCGAGTTCGTCCAGCGACCAGCCACGCTCGGCGCGGAGCGCACGCAGGCGGTCGGCGAGCTGGCGGTCGAGCGTGTTGGCACGAGTATCCATATTCGGGAACTTGTCCCGCATTCAGCCGGAGATCAAGGGGCGGACTTGCGCGAACGCCCCGCACATTTGGCCTGGTTCGGCCGCGCTCAACCGGACGGGGCGAGCGGGGCGAAGTATGAAATTACTCTCTGCGCCTTTGCGGTCCGGGGAGTCATCTTCCGTTTGTCAGCTGATCAAGGCGAGCCAATCGTCCTCGCTGAGTACGGTCAGGCCGAGTTCGCGCGCCTTCTTCTCCTTCGAACCCGCGCCCGGGCCGGCGACGACGTAGTCGGTGCGGGCTGAGACCGAGCCCGCGACCTTGGCGCCCAGCGCCTCGGCGCGGGACTTGGCCTCGGCGCGGGTCATGCGCTCGAGCGTGCCAGTGAAGACCACGGTCCTGCCGGCGATGGGGCTGTCCGCGGCGGCGGGCGGGGCGACGTCCTCGATCTCGAGATGCGCCACCAGGCGGTCGATGGCGGCGCGGTTGGCCGGTTCGTGGAAAAAGTCGACCAGCGCGCCCGCCAGCGTCGGCCCGACGCCGTCGATGGCGTTCAGCGCGTCCCAGTCGGGGCCGTCGTGGTCGCGGGCGGCCTCCATGGCAGCGCGGAAGCGGGGCCAGGCGCCGTAGTGGCGCGCGAGCAGGCGGGCCGCGGTCTCGCCGACGTGGCGGATGCCGAGGCCGAAGATCAGCCGGTTGAGCGGGACGCGGCGGCGCTGCTCGATGCCCTCGAACAAATTGGCGACCGAGCGCGCGCCCCAGCCCTCGCGCTGGCCGAGTTCGGCGCGGTGCGACGAAAGCGTGAATACGTCGGCGGGCTCGCGCAGCCAGCCCTCGGCGAAGAACGCCTCGATGGTCTTCGCGCCCAGGCCCTCGATGTCGAAAGCGTCGCGCGAGACGAAGTGCTTTAGCTTCTCGACCGCCTGGGCGGGGCAGATCAGCCCGCCGGTGCAGTATCGGACCGCCTCGCCGGGCTCGCGCACTGCGTCGGAGCTGCAGACCGGGCACACGGCGGGGAAGGCGAAGGGCACGGCGTCCGGCGGACGGCGGCCGAGGTCGACGTCCTCGATCTTGGGGATGACGTCCCCCGCTCGGTAGATCGTGACCCAATCGCCGACGCGAATGTCGCGACCGTCGCGGATCGGCGCGCCGCGGCTGTCGCGGCCGGCGATGTAGTCCTCGTTGTGCAGCGTGGCGTTGGCGACGACCACGCCGCCGACGGTGACGGGGGCGAGGCGGGCGACGGGGGAGAGCGCGCCGGTGCGGCCGACCTGGATCTCGATCGCCTCGATCCGGGTGGAGGCGCGCTCGGCGGAGAACTTGTGCGCCAGCGCCCAGCGCGGGGTGGTGGAGCGAAAGCCGAGCCGGGCCTGAAGGTCGAGGCGGTCGACCTTGTAGACGACGCCGTCGATGTCGTAGCCGAGCGTCGCGCGCTGGGCCTCGATCGCGGCGTAGGCGGCGAGCATGGCGGCGGGCCCGTCGCAGAGGCTGGTGAGCGGGTTCACCGCGAAGCCGAGCGCGGCGAGGCGGGCGAAGGCGCGCGCCTGGGTGTCGGCGAGGGGGGCGCTGGTCTCGCCCCAGGCGTAGGCGAAGAACCGCAAGGGCCGCGCGGCGGTGATCCGCGGATCGAGCTGGCGCAGCG
>JANOEW010000465.1:0-2501 GCA_031413475.1 Amaricoccus sp. | reverse complement strand
ACTGTAGACCCGACGGGGCCGCGGCCTCCACGACCGCGGCCGAACCGGTCTGCTGGATCACGCCGACCTGGGCAGGCGCGGCCTCGGGCGCGCGCGCCCGAAGCGCGCCGGGAAACGCGATCGGCCCCAGCCCGCCGGCCGCCGACCGCGTGACGAGCGGTTGCGTCTCCGTGATCGGCACGACCACCGGCCCGCGACGTCCGGCCCGCGCCTCAAGCCGCGCGATGATCTCGTCCTCGCTCGGCCGCTCCGTCTCGGGATCCCGCGCGCGGGCGAACCAGCGGGCGTGGCAGTCGCTGCACTGCACGTGGCTGCCGCCGGCCGGCATCCGGTCGTCGGGCAGCTCGTAGGTCGCGCTGCAACTCGGGCAGGTCAGGCGCATCGCGGCCTCGCGCAACTGTCGACGAGGGGCCGCCGAATCAGGGTCCGTCCGTTCTAGCCGCGCCCCCCCGGCTTTCCAAGCTTGCCGGCCGGGCGGCGGTTGCACCCGCGCCCGCGCCTTGTATAACTCGCGCCAACGGCGTTGGAGAGCCAGGTGATCGAGTTCGAGGCGGCGGGGGTCAGCTACGGCGGCAAGGCCATCCTACGCGACGTCAACCTCGTCCTCGCGCCCGGCTCGTTCCATTTCCTGCTCGGGCCTTCGGGGGCCGGCAAGACCACCTTGCTGCGGATGTGCTACCTCGATCTCGCGCCCGACCGCGGCTCGGTGCGCTTCTACGGTCGACGCATTGCGGCCCGCGACCGCGATGCGGTCGCCGATCTGCGCAGGACCATCGGCGTCGTGGCTCAGGACTGCCGGTTTCTCGAACACCTGACGCTGGCCGAAAACATCGCCCTGCCGCTCCACGTCAGCGGCCTCGACCATAGCGCGCGCGCCGAGGATCTGCGGGCGCTGCTCGACTGGGTCGATCTCGCCGACCGCGTCGGCGCCTCCCCACGCGAGTTATCGGGCGGCGAACGCCAGCGCGCCGCGCTGGCCCGCGCGATCATCCTCAGCCCCGACATCATCATCGCGGACGAGCCGACCGGGGCGGTCGACTGGGACATGGCATTACGGATCCTCGCGCTCCTGGTCGAGCTCAACCGCATGGGCAAAACCGTGCTCGTCGCCACCCACGATGCGAACCTGGTCCGCGCCGCCGCCGACCGGGCCGAGCCGCGCGTCCTGTGCATCGACCACGGGCGCGTCGCGCCGGTCGAGGTCGCGCCTTGATCGCCGCGCCGGCCGAGGCCGCGTCATGATCTCGGCGCTCGGCTTCGGCCGCGCGGCCGCCGGCCGCCCGATCGCGCCGCGTGGCGACGGCCGCACCGTCGGCGTTCTCGCCGCGACCCTCACCTTTTTCGCCACGCTCGCACTCGCGCTCGGCCTCGCCGCCACACGACTTGCCACGGACTGGTCGGGCGCGCGCGCCGATGTCGCCACGCTGCACGTGCTCGCGCCGGAAGACGCCGTCGAGGCGCAGGCGCGCGCCGCGCTCGAGGTCCTGCGCACCACGCCCGGCGTGAAGGCCGTCCGCCTGATCGAGGTCGACGAGCAGCGGGACCTGCTCGCGCCCTGGTTCGGCCGGGACCTCGCGCTGGACAGCCTGCCGTTGCCCCTGCTGATCGAGGTCGTCGCCGAGCAGGAGGCGATCGATCGCCCCGCGCTCGACGACCGCCTCGCCGCCGAGGCCGCCGGCGCCATCTACGACGACCACGCAGCCTGGCGCGCGCCGCTGGTCGCCTCCGCCGAACGCCTCGCGCTGTTCGCTTTCGCGAGCGTCGGCGCCATGGCGCTCGCGCTCGCCGCCGTGCTGGCGCTGGCCGCCTCCGCCGCGGTCACGGCGAACGGCGCCGCGGTCCAGACGCTCCGCCTCGTCGGCGCCCGCGACGGCTTCATCGCCGCCAGCCTGACCCGCCGCGCCATCCGCGGCGCAGCACTCGGCGCGGTCGCCGGAACCGCGCTGGGCTTCCTCCTGGTTGCGACCTTGCCCCCGGGCGACGAGGCGGGGTTCTTTCTCGTCGGCATCGGCTTCGCCGGCTGGGGCTGGCTGGCGCCCCTCGCCGTCCCGCCCGCCGCCGTCGCCGTCGCCCTCGCCGCGACACGCCTCGCCGCGCGCCGCCAAATCCGCCGCTGGAGCTGAGCGCGGTGCTTCGTCTGCGCTCACTGGTCTTCGACGCGCTGCTCTACGGGCTGATGGCGGTTATGGGCGTGCTGTTCGCCCCCATGGCGCTCTGGTCGGTGGCCGGCGCCTACCGCGCCGTAAAGATCTACGCCGCGTCGTCGCTGTGGCTGCTGCGTGTGATCTGCGGCCTCCGCGTCGAGACCCGCGGCCCGATTCCGACCGGCGAGGTCATCGTCGCCGCCAAGCACCAGTCGTTTCTCGACATCCTGATCCTGGTCCGGACGCTGCCGCAGCCGAAGTTCGTCATGAAGCAGCAGCTGCGCTGGGCCCCGGTGTTCGGGCTCTACGCCATGCGGATCGGCTCCACCCCGGTCAACCGCGGCGCGAACCGAGCGC
>JANOEW010000464.1:0-5012 GCA_031413475.1 Amaricoccus sp. | reverse complement strand
GAGCTGGCGAGCCTGCCCAACGTCCGGCTGATGCCGCGCACCACCGTGATCGGCGCCTACGACGGCGGCACCTATGGCGCGCTGGAGCGCGTCGCCGGCCATCTCGCCGCCCGCCCCGTCGATACGCCCCTCGACGCGTTCTGGCGCATCGCCGCCCGCCGGGCGATTCTCGCGGCCGGGGCCATCGAGCGAGGGGTCGCCTTCCCCGACAACGACCGCCCCGGGGTGATGCTCGCCGGCGCGGTGCGCGCCTATCTCAACCGCTGGGCCGCCGCGCCCGGTGTGCGCGCGGTGGTCTTCGCCAACAACGACGACGCCCGGCGCACCGTCGCCGACCTCGCCGCCGCCGGGATCGAGATCGCGGCCGTGGTCGACTCGCGCCCCGACGCCATCCTCCCGCCCGGTCGCTGGCGCGGCTTCGCGGGCGCCGTCGTCACCGGAACCCGCGGCCGCCATGGCCTCAGCGCGGTCGAGGTGCGCGACGCGCGCGGCGCGCGCTGGATCGCGGCCGATCTGCTCGCCGTCTCCGGCGGCTGGAACCCTGCGGTGCATCTGACCTGCCACCTGGGCGCGCGCCCGGTCTGGTCGCCCGAGCTTGCCGCCTTCGTGCCGGCCCCGAACGCCGTGCCCGGTCTCGCCGCGGCGGGTGCGGCCGCCGGCGGCTTCTCGACCCACGCCGCGCTCGCCGAAGGCGCGGCCATGGCGCTGGCCGCCCTCGCCGCCCTCGGGATCGAGGCGACGGCTACGACGGTCCCGCGCGCGGAGGACGCCCCGGTCGCCATCGCCGCCTGTTGGCAGGTGACCGGCGTCGGAGGCCGCGCCTGGCTCGACTTTCAGAACGACGTCACCACCAAGGACGTGGCCCTCGCCGCGCGGGAAAACTTCCGCGCCGTCGAACACATGAAACGCTACACCACCCTCGGCATGGCCACCGACCAGGGCAAGACCGGCGGCGTCGCGGGGCTCGCCGTGCTCGCCGAGTTGACCGGCCGCAGCGTGGCCGAGACAGGGACCACCACGTTCCGTCCGCCCTATACCGCCGTTCCGATCGCCGCGCTGGGGGCCGGGGGCGCGGGGGCCGGGTTCGCGCCGCAGCGATTCACCCCAAGCCACGCCGCGATCGTGGCCCGCGACGCCCCCCAGATCGAGGCCGGGCTGTGGTATCGCCCGAGCCATTTCCCGCACTTCGGCGAGACGGGCTGGCGCGAGGCCTGCGACCGCGAGGTGGCCATGGTCCGCGGCGGGGTCGGCGTCTGCGACGTCTCGACGCTGGGCAAGATCGACGTTCAGGGACCCGACGCCGCCGAATTCCTGGATCGCGTCTACGCGAACACGATCTCGACGCTGCCGCTCGGCCGGGTCCGCTACGGGCTGATGCTGCGCGAGGACGGCTTCGTGATGGACGATGGGGCCGTCGCCCGCATCGGCTCGACGCATTTCCTCGCTACCACCACCACCGCCGCCGCGGGTCTGGTGTTGTCGCATCTCGAGTTCGCCGCGCAGTGTCTCTGGCCCGAGTTGGACGTCGCCTTCGCCTCGGTCACCGACCATTGGGCGCAGATCGCCGTCGCCGGGCCGAAGTCGCGCGACCTGCTGGCCGCGCTGATCGCCGAGCCGATCGACGACGCCGCGTTCTCCTACATGGCCTGCGGCGCGGTCACGGCGGCCAGCGTTCCCGGCCGGCTCCTCCGCATCTCGTTCTCGGGCGAGCGCGCCTACGAGATCGCCGTGCCCGCCCGCTGGGGCACCGCGCTGTTCGACCGCCTCTGCGACCGCGCCCGCGCCCTCGGCGGCGGACCCTACGGCATGGAGGCGCTGAACGTGCTGCGCATCGAGAAGGGCCTGCTGACCCACGCCGAGCTTGACGGCCGCACCACCGCCGACGACCTCGGCCTCGCCCGCATGGTCGCGGCGCAGAAGGACTGCATCGGCAAGACCGCCGCCGCGCGCCCCGGCCTGTCCGGCCCCGCGCGCGAGCAGCTTGTCGGCCTGCGGCCGCGCGACCCGGCCGGCCGCCTCGTCGCCGGCGCCCATGTGCTCGACCCCGGCGCGGCCGCGACTCCGGCCGACGACCAGGGTCACCTGACTTCGGCCTGCTATTCGCCGACGCTCGGATGCGACGTAGCACTCGCCTTCGTGCGGAACGGCCGGGCTAGGACGGGCGAGACAGTACGGGCCGTCTGTCGCCTGCGCGGCCTCGACACGCTCTGCGACATCGTGGCGCTGCCGTTCGTCGACGCGGAAGGAGGACGCCTGCGTGGCTGACCTCGCGCCCCGTCCGGCCTGGGCCGGCCTCGACCTGCCGATGGCCTTCGGCGGCGTCACCCTCGCCGCGGCGCCCGAGGCCGCGATGCTCGACATCGCGCCGTTCCGCGGCCGGGCGGCGCAGGTGGGAGCGATCCTCGGCGCGCCGCTGCCGCCGCCGGGGCGCACGGCGACGCTCGCGGACGGCGCGCGGCTGATCTGGGCGGGTCTGGATCACTGGTTGCTGCGCGGCCCCTGCGCCACCGCGGAAACCGCCGCACGCCTCGAAGCGCATGCCGCCGTGACCCGCCAGTCCGACGGCTGGACCGCGCTCGCCCTCGGCGGCGGCGGCGCGGCGGAGGTGCTCGCCCGCCTCGTGCCGCTCGACCTCGCCGCCGCGGTGTTTCCGCCCGGCGCAGCCGCGCGTACCGAGTTGCGGCACATGATGTGCCTGATCCTCGCGAGAGAGCACGGCTTCGAGATCCTGGTGCTGCGCTCGTTCACGGTGAGCGCGGTGCACGAGATCGGGATCGCCATGCGCTCCGTCGCCGCCCGGGCGCGGCTCGGCTGATCTTGCGTCCGAGAGCCCGCTGCGGAAGCCCTGCGCCGGCGCCGTTCCCGCAGTGTCCGCGCGTCCGCGCGCGGACAGACAAGTAACCATCTGAAATAGAACGACTATCCCTGCAGCGTTTACGGCTTCTTCATTGAGGCCCGCAGCCTTTCACAGAGGTCTCTCTGAGGGCGATCAGTCCGCCGGGCAGCCGCGGATGTCGATGGCGCGGGTCGTATCGAGCAGCGTCAGGCGCAGGGCGCCACGGTCGAGCGCCAATCCGCCCGGGTCGAGCGCGTCGAGCCGGGCAGTGGCGTGGACCGCGCGCCCCTCGGTGCGGGTTTCGGTCTGGCCGATCCACAGGTCCGGGCGGCCCTCGGCCTCGATCACCGTCGTCAGGTCGCGCCCCGGCGGCGCGTCGAAAGTGATCTCCACGATGATTTCCCGACCGGGGCCCGCCGGCGCGAGGTCGCAGCGCGCCCGCGTCACCCCCGCTGCGCCGGCGTCGAGCGGACGCGCGGCGAGCGCCCGCTCGATCGCGGCACGGCCTTCGGGCGGCGCGGTCGCCCCGAGCCGCGCGGTCAGCCGCGCCTCGGCCGGGATGCAGATGTCGCGGCATACCCCGAACTGCAGCGTGACCGTCGCCTCGATCGGCTCCCCAATCGTCTCCGGGGTCAGGATCACCGGCAGGACCAGCGCGTCCTTGAACCCGATCGTCGGCACGCCGAAGCTGTCAAACAGCGCCGGGCGCGGCCATTCGTAGGCGACCGACGCGAGATTCCGCGACGCCGACCAGTCGAACGTCGGTGGGATGCCGCTTAGTCCGGGCACGCGCCAGTAGGTGTGCCAGCCCGGCGCCAGTCGCATCTCGATCGCGGCCACATGCGCCCCGTCGGCGGTCTGCCAGCCGGAGATCAGTTCGAGCCCGACCACGGCCGGCGGCAGCGGCGCCGGCTCGGCCAGCAGCGGCCCGCCGAACAGGAACGCGATAAGCGCCGCGACGCCGGCGGGTATTGATGATTGCATGGGGATTCTGCCCGAAGCTTTGCTCGGTGAGCTTAGCTGCCGTTCGGCCGGGGAACAGTCACAAAGCGGCGAGCCGGTCACGCGCGACCCTGGGCGAAGGCTTGCTTTCGAACGGCATCGGAGCCTAGATTTTGGTCATGACCGATCGTGAGCCGGCGTTTCTCGACGGACATCTGCTGATCGCCATGCCGAGCATGGGCGACCTGCGCTTCGCGCGTGCGGTGATTTTCCTCTGCGCCCATTCCGCCGAAGGGGCGATGGGCCTGATCGTGAACAAGCCGGCGCCGGAGCTGCGCTTTGCCGACCTGCTGCGGCAGCTGAAAATTCCGATCGGCCCCGAGCTCGGCGAGGCCCGGGTGCATTTCGGCGGACCGGTCGAGCACGGCCGCGGCTTCGTGCTGCACTCGGCGGACTACGCCGTCGCGCAGGCGAGCCTGAAGGTGAACGCGAGCTTCGCGATGACCGCGACCATCGATATCCTGCAAGACATCGCGCGCGGCGCCGGGCCGGCGCGGGCGATCCTGGCGCTCGGTTATTCCGGCTGGGGTCCGGGCCAGCTCGAGGGCGAGATCCAGGCGAACGGCTGGCTGACGGCGCCCGCCGACCCCGACCTGGTGTTCGGCGCCCGCGACGCGGAGAAGTGGGAGGGCGCGCTGCGCAAGCTGTCGATCGATCCGCGCCTGCTGTCGGCCGAGGGCGGACGGGCCTGACCCGATCGCGGCCATTCACGGTGAATATTAGTCAAAGCCTTGATTTAATTTAAATACTGAATCGTCAACGCTGCCGCGTTTCGGTTACGCGGACCCCGATTTCTCGCTTTCTGCACCCTTCCCGCGTCCGCGCCGCCAGTGCTCGCGCACATGACGCCGCTTCCGCCGGTCGGGAAAAACCGCACGCTGTCTGCTTGACCGCGCGAACGGGCCGCAGGCGCCGTCCGCGCGGCTGCGGCGTCACATCACCTTGAAGCTGACCTGGTCGCCATCGTGCAACAGGCAGACGGTCGCCCAGCTCTGGCCGTTGCCGGCGCGCAGCGTGTAGTTGCCGCCGCGGTTTATCGCGCCGCCGCCGCCGGGTGCGAAGCGCAGGTCGATCTGGCCGTACTCGAGGTTGCCTTGTTGCGATGTGGCGATGACGCCGTTGCCGCTGACGACGTCCGTGGGGCCGAGCAGTTGGGACATGGGCGGTCTCCTTG
>JANOEW010000463.1:0-1948 GCA_031413475.1 Amaricoccus sp. | reverse complement strand
GTAAACCGTGAGTGCCTCCGAGTTTTGAATATCCTCCGCAATTTGTTGGAGTTTGGTTATGTATTTGTCACTTAATTCGAGCATGGCTAAAGGGTTTTAAATACAAACCTGATGAACCGAGACGCTGCTGGCGCGGCTGGGGCTGCGCGACCGGTTCCGCGCGATGCTGGGGGCGGATTCGCTGGCCGTTCGCAAGCCCGACCCGCGGCATCTGCTCGAGACCATCGCCCGGGCCGGGGGCGTGCGCGCGCGCGCGGTGCTGGTCGGCGACACCGTGACCGACCGCGACGCGGCGCGGGCGGCGGGCGTGCCTTGCGTGCTGGTCAGCTTCGGGCCGGAGGGGCCGGGGATCGCTGCGCTGGCGCCCGAGGCGCTGCTCGACCACTACGACGCGCTGCCGGCGCTGCTGGAGCGGCTGGTGCCGGACGTCGCGTCCCGAGGGGCGGGTGTCCAAGATCGGACAGACGGTAATTAGTTGATTTATAGGGATAAAATGGTTAACGCGGCAGCCCGCGACATCGCGCGGCGCGCGTTGGTCAGCCGGCGCTCGGGCGGACCTCGAACTTGCGCCACAGCCAGGGGCTGAGCGAGACGAAGACGATGCCGATGGAGAACAGGCACCAGATCGCCGGAATCTCGTTGGGGTCGGAGGTGAGCCGCCCGGCGAACACCGGGCCCGCGAGCAGGTGGAACAGCGTGAAGCGCCACGCCCCGTAGACCAGCGGCAACAGGAAGGTCGCCGCCATGTAGGTCGGAAAGCCCCAGCGGGTGCCGAGGGCGGCGTCGAACGGCGTCAGCAGGCCGTTGTAGGGCACGTCCCAGGCGAGATGCCATTCCCCGGCGCGGGTGCAGAGCGCGAGGCCGCAGAGGATGTCGCCGGGACGGCAGGCGCCGGCCCAGTCGAACGGGTAGAGTTGCAGCAGCATCACGATCGCCGAGAGCCCGCAGAGGCCGAACACCGCGACCTGCACGCGCGGCCGCACCCCGCCCGCCACGAAGGCCATGGCGAAGGCGTTGATCACCAGCGGCTGGAAGGTGATGTGCAGGATCGACAGCAGGGTGATCGTCTGGTTCGCCGGGCTGGCGCACTGGTCGATTGCGCCGTAGCCGGCGACCTGGAGCGCCTCCATCGCGGCGAAGAAGCCGAGCGTCAGCGGAATGATCGGCGCGCGACCCTGACGGAGCGTGACCGCGGCGGCCGCGCCGCCGAGGGCGACCATCGCGAGAGAGGCGGTTTCGCTCCAGCACATGATGGCCCGTCCCGGCCGCGGCGCGGCGCGCCATGGTGGAGCAGCCCGCGGCGAAGCGCAACGCCCCGCCAGCGTGGCGCGCGTCCGCCGCCGCCGCCGTGGGGTCAGATCGCCATTTCCGGCACGTCGCCCTCGACGATCAGCGTCGCGGTGGTCGCGGCCCTGATCTCCTCGACCGACACGCCGGGACCGCGCTCGCGCAGCACCAGCCCGGCGTCGGTCGGCTCGATCACCGCCATCTCGGTGACGATCCAGCTCACGCGGCGGGCCGCGGTCAGCGGCAGGTCGCATTTCGGCACGATCTTGGGCGCGCCGCGGGCGGTGTGGACCATGGCGACGACCACCCGCTTGGCGCCGGCGACCAGATCCATCGCGCCGCCCATGCCCGGCACCATCTTGCCCGGCACCATCCAGTTGGCGAGAAAGCCGCGCTCGTCGACCTGCAGGCCGCCGAGCACGGTCATGTCGAGATGGCCGCCGCGGATCAGCCCGAAGCTCATGGCGCTGTCGATCGAGGCGGCGCCCGGCACCGCGGTGACGACGCCGCCGCCGGCGTCGGTGAGGTTGGGATCCTCCATGCCTTCGGGTGGGCGCGAGCCGAGGCCGATCACCCCGTTCTCGGCCTGGAAATAGACCTCCTTCTCCTTGGGCACGTAATTCGCGACCATGCTCGGCAGGCCGATGCCGAGGTTGACCAG
>JANOEW010000462.1:0-11730 GCA_031413475.1 Amaricoccus sp. | reverse complement strand
ATCGGCTTCTGCTCGATCGGCGTCTATGCCGTGCGCGGCAATGCGTACGACCTCTACACCGTCGTGTTCTTCGGGGCCCTGGGGTACCTCTTGGTAAAACTGCGCTGCGAGCCGGCGCCGCTGCTGCTGGGCTTCGTGCTCGGCCCGCTGCTCGAGGAGCACTTGCGCCGGGCGATGATCATCTCGCGGGGCGATCCGATGATCTTTCTCGAACGGCCGATCTCGGCGACCCTGCTGGCCCTGGCGCTGGCGGCGATCGTAATCGCGCTGCTACCGACGGTGCGGCGCAAGCGCGACGAGGTCTTCGTCGAAGAAGAGTGAACCCCTGCGACCATCGCGGTCTTGATCGCGGCGCAATCCGCGGCATGCTAGCGTAGTCGGGTTCGTCCCGGCCCACGACAAAACTCCGGAGGAACGCATGCTCGACCAGTCTTCCGACGTCGCCGTCTCACCGGAAGCGGTCGATAAGGCGCTGGAGCGGGCCGCGATCCGGAGCGGCCTCGGGGGCGAGCGGTGGCTCCGGCGGCGGCGGGGGCGCGGCGGCTCGCGCCGGCTTCGCCGCCACCGGCGCGGGCAGCGCGAGGGCGTTGGCGAAGCGCGCGGGATCGCCGGCGGCGAGCTCGGGCGCGGCGCGGGCGATGGAATCGAGCAGCGGGTCGAGCCAGTCGGCGTCGGCCTTGGCGAAGTCGTTCAGCACGTGGTTCGCCACGACGCGCTTGTCGCCGGGGTGGCCGACGCCGATGCGCACGCGGGTGAACTCCGGGCCGATGTGCGCGGCGATCGAACGGATTCCGTTGTGGCCGGCGGCGCCGCCGCCGAGCTTGATGCGGACCCGGCCGGGGGCGAGGTCGATCTCGTCGTGGAGCACGACCACGTCGCCGGGCGCGAGCTTGTGGAAGGCCAGCGCGGCGCGCACGCTGTCGCCCGACAGGTTCATGAAGGTCTCGGGCTTCAGAAGCAGGACCTTTTCGGTCCCGAGCCGGCCCTCGGCGATCTGGCCCTGGAACTTCGTGCGCCACAGCGCGAAGCCGTGGGCTGCGGCGATCGCCTCGACCGCGAGGTAGCCGACGTTGTGGCGGTTGCGCGCGTATTTCGCGCCCGGGTTGCCGAGGCCGACGATCAGCTTCATGGGGCCGGGTCCGTGCCCTTGGACGCGCCGCGGTCGGACCCGCGGCGCGATCTCTCTAGCATGCGGCGCGGGGCGGATCAGCCTTCTTCGCCGTCCTCGTTGTCCGAGGACTTCAGCCCCGAAGGCGCCTGGATGTTGGCGATCACGAAATCGCGGTCGGTGATGGTCGGGCTGGTCCCGGCGGGCAGTGCGACGTTGGAAATGTGCAGTGTGTCGCCGACATTGGCGCCGTCGAGGTCGATCACCAGCTTCTCGGGAATCTCGCCCGCGGTCACCAGCAGCTCGACTTCGTGGCGCACCACCGTGAGCACGCCGCCGCGCTTCAGGCCGGGGGACTTTTCGGAGTTGATGAACTCGACCGGGATGAACAGCGCGATGCGGGACTTCTCGCCGAGGCGCAGGAAGTCGACGTGGACCGGCAGGTCCTTGACCACGTCGCGCTGCACGCCGCGGCAGATCACCCGGGTGTCGGCGCCGTCGACCTTGACGTTGAGCAGGGTCGACAGAAACTTGCCCGCCTTCAACTGCTTCAGCAGCGTGTTGAACTTGATGTTGATCGGCTGCGGCGGCTCGCCGCCGCCGTAGATCACTCCGGGTACCATCCCCTCGCGGCGTGCGCTGCGGGCGGCCCCCTTGCCGACCCCTTCGCGCGCCACGGCTTCGAGAACCGGTGTCTCCGCCATGTGCTTGCTCCTCAATGGCATGACGCGGCCCTCCTCCAAGGGTGTAGGACCGCAGGGCGCGCAAATAGGCGATCCGCGCCGGGAAGGAAAGGGGCTTTGACCCGCGCGTCGGGTCGGGTGGGCTCGCGCCCGCCCTCAGAAGCGATAGGTGAGACCGAAGACCGGGCCATACAACTCGATGTCGATGGTAACGTCGTCCTCGTAGTCGATCGACATGAAGCGGAAACCGAGATTTCCGGCGAAGGCGTCGTTGAACTCGTAGTTCACGCCCGAGTAGGCCTGCCAAGTGAGGTTCGAGCCGACGTCGAACCCGCCGACGTCGCCGAAGCCATAGAGCGACCAGCGCTCGGCGAACGGATACCGCCCCTGGATGCCGATGATCGGATCGACCCAGTCGGCGTCGGCGTTGACGTTTCGGCGTATGCGGTCGCTCAGCAGCGCGACCTTAAGATCGGCGCTGGCGTCAAAGTAGCGGACACCGCCATAAACACCAACGAAATTGTCGTCGTCGCCGGTCAGGCGGTAGGTGCCCGCCAGCGTGGCGAACCAGACCGTGGTCCCGATCGAGGCCTTCGCGGTGAACGGCGACTTCGCTTTCGCGTCACTGCTGAGATCGGTGTAGACCACGTCGAACATCGCACCGAACCGGTCGTTGTGAACCTGCCCGGTGGCCATGAACGCGAGATCGAGCGCCTCCAGGATGTCCTTGGCGTCGAGGCTGACGATCGGCTGGCCGTCCGGTCCTTCCTGGGCGCCTTCGATCACGGGCAGCCAGCCATAGAGCGTGAAGTTGCCGGTCCATTCTTGGGCGGCGAGCGGGGAGACGCCGGCGGCGAGCAGCGCGGCGGTGGCGAGGGAGCGCGAGGCCATTTCGACATCCTGTTTTACACATTTGTCATCCCAGCGTCGCGGGCGGTCAAGCTCCTCCAGCCGCCAAGAAGCATTTGTGGAGCGCCTGCGGCGGATCAGCCGCAGCCATTCCTCTGGGTCTGTTCGTGGCGCACGCTTGTTTCCGCCGGTTGCTGCCCCTACTCTCACGGAGATATTTGGGAAGCCGCATGTCCGGTCCGAGCGTCGCGCTGTTCGTCACCTGCCTGGTCGACATGTTCCGACCCTCGGTCGGGTTCGCGACGGTGAAGCTGCTGCAGGACGCAGGCTGCACCGTGACGGCGCCGCGGGCGCAGACCTGCTGCGGCCAGCCCGCCTACAACGCCGGCGACCGCGAGACCGCCAAGGCGATCGCCCGGCAGGTGATCGCAGCGTTCGAGGGCTTCGATCACGTGGTCGCGCCGTCGGGCTCGTGCGCGGCGACGATCGCCAAGGACTACCCGGCGATGTTCGACGCGGGCGATCCGTGGCAGGCGCGGGCGGCGGCGCTGGGCGCGCGGACCTGGGAGATCACCGCGTTCCTGACCGACGTGCTCGGGATCGAAACGGTGGCGCAGGCGGCGACGCAGGCGGCGGCGGTGACCGCGACCTATCACGACAGCTGTTCGGGGCTGCGCTCGCTCGGGGTGCACGCGCAGCCGCGGCGCCTGCTGGCCAGCGTCGAGGGGCTGGAGCTGCGCGAGATGGTCGAGAGCGACGTCTGCTGCGGCTTCGGCGGCATGTTCTGCGTGAAGTATCCGGACATCTCCAACGTCATGGTCGGGGACAAGACGCGCAACATCGCCGAGACCGGGGCGGAGCTGCTGCTGGCGGGCGACCTCGGCTGCCTGATGAACATGGCCGGCAAGGCCAGCCGCGAGGGGCGCGCGTTCAAGGCGCGGCACGTGGTGGAGGTGCTGGCGGGCGATCTCGCGGGGCCGGCGATCGGAGAGGCGACATGACGCTGCACATCCCCACGACGCCCGCCTTCAAGGCGAACGCCCGCGCGGCGCTGGACAACGCGAACCTACAGAGCGCGCTGCGCGGCAGCCGCAGCAATTCTGTCTCGAAACGGGCCAAGGCCCGTGCCGACCTGCCCGAGTTCGACGACCTGCGCGACCGGGCGCGGGACCTGAAGAACGCGGTGCTGGCGAACCTCGATCTGTATCTGGAGGCCTACGAGGCGAAGGTGGTCGAAAGCGGCGGGGTGGTGCATTGGGCCGAGACCGCCGAGGACGCCCAGCGGATCGTGCTGGAGATCTGCCGGGCGGCGGGCGCGAAGACGGTGAACAAGGGCAAGACCATGATCTCGGAGGAGTGCGCGATCAACGATCATCTGATCGCCAACGGGATCACGCCGGTCGAGACCGATCTGGGCGAATACATCATTCAGCTGCGCGGCGAGATCCCCTCCCACATCATCGCCCCTGCGGTGCATGTGACGGTTCGCGAGGTCGAGACGGCGTTTCGCAAGGCGCATACCCATCTGCCGGCGGATCGCGACCTCAGCGATCTCGCGGCGCTGATGCACGAGGCGCGCGGGGTGCTGCGGGAGAAGTATTTCGAGGCCGAGGTCGGGATCACCGGCGCAAACATGCTGGTCGCCGAGACCGGGCAGTCGGTGATCGTGACCAACGAGGGCAACGGCGACCTCAGCCAGTCGCTGCCGCGGGTCCATATCGTGATGGCCAGCCTCGAGAAGATCGTGCCGACGCTCGAGGATGCCGCGACCGTGCTGCGCGTGCTCGCCCGTTCCGCCACCGGGCAGGAGTCGACGGTCTACACCACCTTCTCCAAGGGGCCGCGCCGGGTCGGCGACCCGGACGGTCCCGAGGAATACCACGTGGTGCTGCTCGACAACGGCCGGACGAACATGCTCGGCACCGACTTCCAGGACATGCTGCGCTGCATCCGCTGCGGCGCCTGCATGAACCACTGTCCGGTCTACCAGGCGGTGGGCGGGCACGCCTATGGCTGGGTCTATCCCGGGCCGATGGGCGCGGTGCTGACGCCGTCGTTGATCGGGGTCGAGCAGGGCGGGCAGTTGCCGAACGCGTCCACGTTCTGCGGCCGCTGCGAGGCGGTTTGCCCGATGCGCATCCCGCTGCCGAAGATGATGCGCAACTGGCGCGAACGCGAATTCGAGAAGAAGCTGACGCCGGGGGCGACGCGCGCCGGGCTCGGGGTCTGGGCCTGGGTGGCGCAGCGCCCGGCGCTGTATCGGCTTGCGACCAGGCTCGCGATCGCGTCGCTGCGGCTGACCGGGGGCAAACGCGGACGGATCAGGTCCCTGCCGCTGGCCGGCGGCTGGACCGGCCAGCGGGATATGCCTGCGCCGCAGGGCGACACGTTCATGGCGCAGTGGGCGCGGCGGCGGTGAGCGCGCGCGACCGCATCCTCGCCCGCGCCCGGGCGGCGGCGTCCGGCGCGTCCGACCCCGACCGCGCCGCCCATGTCGCTGCGCGCATCGCCCATGCGCCCGAGGCGCCCGCTCCACGCCAGGCGTCGAGCCACGGGCCGCAGCGGCTGACCCAGTTCATGGCCAAGGCCGAAGCGGCGTCCGCGACGCTCGGCCGGGTGTCCAATCTCTCGGAGCTGCCGAAGGCGCTCGCGCACGAGCTCAGAAAGCGCAACCTGCCGGCGGTGGCGCGAGTCGGGTCGGAGCCGCTGTTCGCCGGCCTCGACTGGGGCGCGATCGAGCTGTCGCAGGGGATCGGCCGGGTCGAGGAGCCGGTGACGCTCAGCCGCGCCGAGTTCGGACTGGCGGAGATCGGCGCCGTGGCGCTGGCCTCCGGTCCGGCCAATCCGGTGACCCTGACCTTCCTCGGCGAGACGCATTTCGTGGTGCTGCGCGAGGCGGACATCTGCGCCGGGTTCGAGGATTTCTGGATCGCCTGGCGGCGGCGTGGCCTCGACCCGCGCACGATCAACATCGTGGCCGGTCCGTCGCGGTCCGCGGACATCGGGCAGGTGCTCCAGCTCGGGGCGCACGGCCCGATCGCTTTGCATCTGTTCATCGTCGCAGGCTGAGCCGCGCCGCATCACGCGGCGTCGTCCGGTTCGGTCAGGTCGCACGCTGGAACCGGCGTTGGTCGGCCCGAGGCACGTCCCCCGGGCCGGGCCCTGTTCAGCTCCAGTTTCGGTCGTGTTCGGCGTGGGTCCGCAAATACGCCCCGGGCGCGAAGTGCCGATCGTAGAACTCCGTATCCAGCCGGTGCGCCTGCAGGTAGGTCTTGATGAACACCGGCGGGACCGTCGCCGGGAACCGCCCGAACGTCCCGAGCACGTAGTCCGCCATCAGCGCCGTGATCTCGACCGCCTCTGCATCGATGCCCGCCGCGGCGCCGCGCACCTCGGCGTTCGCCTTGTAGGGCCCGGCCGTGCCCGGATTGAGCGGCCCGCCCGCGCCGAACTTGCGCGCCACCACCGCCTCGACCGCCGCCCGCATGTCCGCGTGATGCGGCGGCACGTGCGCCTCGAACACGCCCGGCAGCCCGGTGACGTGCGGCAGCGGATCGCCCTCGAGCATCTCGAAGCGGAAGCCGAGTCCGGGCACGGTTGGATCGCCGGTTGCGCCGAAGACGGTGAACGGATTGAGCCCGGTGTACATCCACCCCCCGAGCCCCATCGCCTGCAGCATCAGCGCGCCGGCATAGCAGGCCGTGCCCATCTCGACCGAGACGTCGGTGATCGCGATCTGCTCGACGAAGCGCATCGGATAGGCCGCCTCGAGGTTCAGTCGGTGCGCGAAGCGCTCGAGCCCCGGGATCGGTCGACCGTTGACGTCGTCGTAGATCCCGGTCCCGTTCTGCACGAGGTAGAGCAGGGTCAGGATCACGTGCTGCGCCACGTCTGCGACCGGCCAGACCAGCGTCGAGCCGGGGACGTTGGCGCACCAGGTGTTGTGCCCCTCCATGTGCGGCATCGCAGCGGGGACGTTCAGCCGGCCGTCGGCCAGCTTGACGATGCGCGCCCGGTGCGCCTCGACCCAGGCGCGCAGGTCCGCGCCGGCGTCCGGGGCGGGCGCCATGTCCCGCGTCGGCAGGAAGTAGACCCCGTCGTCGTCGGTGAAGAAGAACTCAGTGGTGTTGAACCCCGCCGAGGAGGGGAAACTGCGCCCGCCCGCCGCCGTCGTGTAGTTCGGCAGCTTGGCGCCATAGCTCGGATGATGCGCGAACAGGTTCGCCCAGCCGGTGTTGCCGGCGATGGTGGCGATCAGCAGCATCTGCTCCAGCGGGTCGAGCGGCTCGGGCGCCTGGCGCGAAGCGAAGGCGAGCGGACCGTTCGGGATCGTCGCGCCCTTGGCGAAGCGCCGCGACCGGCGGCCGTGGATCGCCTCGATGAGGGGGAAGCTCGCCGCCTCGACGAGGCCGCGGGGCAGGGTGGAGTAACTGTCGAGCATGATCTTGCCTCTTGTGCTGAGGGTTTCGCCCCGGGCGATCCCGAGGCCGCTGAGAACGGCGCCGGTCCCGAGCAGGGTCGCGCCGATCGCCTTGCGGCGGGTGGTGTCGAACATGGCGGGTCTCCGTTGCCTCTGGTTGCGACGCCACGGTGGTCGCACGCCCGCGCCTCCCGACGTGAGGCACGGACTCGACGCAATCGGTTCAGATGTGCCATCCTCCGCCCGATGACCGCGCCCTTCGTTCCGCCCAGCGTGTCGGTCGGCCTCGTCGCCGTGCCGGAAATGGCGACGGCCGTGCTGAACGGGCTCTTCGAGGTGTTCTCCTTCGTGGGGTCGGGCTGGGAACTGCTGACCGGCTGGCCGACGGGCGCCCGCCGCTTCGCGCCGCAGATCGTGGCCGAGGCGCAGACGCCGTTCCGCAACCTCGTCGGCCTGCCCATCGCGCCGCATCTCACCTTTGCCGAGGCGAAGCGGACCGACATCGTGATCGTCGGCGATCTCGCGATCGGACGCGACGAGGACACCCGGGGGCGCTGGCCGGCCGAGGTCGCCTGGCTGCGCCGCCAGCATGCTCAGGGCGCGCTGGTCTGTTCGGTCTGCACCGGCGCGCTGATGCTGGCCGACGCCGGGCTGCTCGACGGCGAGGAGGCGACCTGCCACTGGGCGGCTGCCGATCAGATTCGCAGCCGCTACCCGCGGGTGCGGCTGCGCCCCGAACGCGTGCTGGTGCCGGCCGGGGCGGAGCACCGGCTGGTGACCGCCGGGGCCGCGGCGTCCTGGACCGACCTGGCGCTCTATCTGATTGCGCGATTCAGCGGCGAGGAGGAGGCGCGGCGCACCGCGAAGTTGTTCCTGTTCGGCGACCGCAGCGACGGCCAGTTGCCCTTCGCCGCCCGGGTGCGGCCGCGCCAGCACGGCGACGCCGCCGTGGCGGCGGCGCAGGACTGGATCGCCGATCACTACCCTGGGCCGAACCCGGTGGCCGCGATGACCCGAATCTCGGGCCTCGCCGCGCGCACGTTCAAACGGCGGTTCCAGGCGGCGACCGGCTATGCGCCGCTCGACTACGTGCAGTCGCTGCGGATCGAGGAGGCGAAGCAGATGCTGGAGACCTCCGACGCGGCCCTGGACGACGTCGCCGCCGAGGTCGGCTACGGCGAACCGGCGGCGTTCCGGCGGCTGTTCAAGCGCGCGACCGGCATCTCGCCGAGCCACTATCGCCAGCGATTCTTCTGCGTGTCGACCCGACCGCCGCCGGGGCCGGGCGCCGCCTGAGCCGCGGCTCGGCGGGGCTCAGGCCGAATGGGCCGCGTCGGCCAGACTACGCACGAAGGCGAGCACCGCCTCCGGGCGTTCGCCCGCGCCGATGCGGTCGACGATCGCCGAGCCGACCACCGCGCCGTCGGCGACCGCGGCGATCTCGCGCGCCGTCGCCGGGGTCCGCACGCCAAATCCGACGCAGACCGGCAGCGGCGTCGCGGCCCGAATGCGGGCCACCTCGGGCGCGATGGTGGCGGCGTCGGCTTCGGCCGCGCCGGTGATGCCGGTGATCGACACGTAATAGACGAAGCCCGAGGTGTTGGTCAGCACCTTCGGCAGACGGGCAGCATCGGTCGTCGGGGTGGCGAGGCGGATGAAGTTCAGCCCAGCCGCCTGCGCCGGCAGGCACAGCTCGTCGTCCTCTTCCGGCGGCAGGTCGACGACGATCAGGCCGTCGATGCCGGCGGCAGCGGCCTCGGCCAGGAACCGCACGACGCCCATCGCGTAGATCGGGTTGTAATAGCCCATCAGCACGATCGGCGTCGTTATGTCACCCGCTCGAAAGCCGCGAACCATCGCGAGCGTACCCGCCAGCGTCGCGCCGGCCGCCAGCGCCCGCTGGCCGGCGCGCTGGATCGCCGGGCCATCGGCCATCGGATCGGTGAACGGCATGCCGAGTTCGATCACGTCGACGCCCGCGCCCGGCAGCCCGCGGATTAGCTCGAGCGAGGTCTCGGCGTCCGGATCGCCGGCCATCACGAAGGCGACGAAGGCCTTGCGTCCCTCGACCCGCAGCCGTGCGAACGTGGCGTCGATCCGCGTCATGTGTCCTAGCCCTCCGGTTTCGGGCCTGTCTGCGCGAAGGCGGGCGGAAGATCAATGCGTGGTGGGCCGCGCGACCGGCTGTGCAAGCCGGGCGGGCTGTGGCATCCTCCTCGCCGGAACAGACGAGGGGCGATGGCGCGCGACCTTCACCTCGACCCTGCGGCGGCACCGCGAGGTCCCGGAGGCGCAAGCCGAGGGGGCGACGGTGCGCGAGGTCCTCGACCGGGTCTTCGTCAAGGATCCGCTGCTGCGCTCCTACGTGCTCGATGACCAGGGGCGGCTGCGCCGGCACGTCAACGTCTACCTCGATGGCGCGATGATCGCGGACCGGGCGCGGCTGAGCGGCCCCGCCGGTCCGGACGCCCAGATCCGTGTGCTGCAGGCCTTGTCGGGAGGGTGAGCGATGGCGTCGCGTCTCTGGGTGGCGAGCCGCAAGGGGCTGTTCCGCTACGAGGCCGGCCGCGACGGCTGGCGCGCCGGACCGCCAGCCTTCCTTGCCGAACCGGTGAGCGCCGTGCTGGAAGACCCGCGCGACGGCGCCGTCTACGCCGCGCTGCGGCTGGGGCATTTCGGCTGCTAGCTGCACCGCTCGGACGACGGCGGCGAAAGCTGGACCGAGCTGCCGCCGCCGGCCTATCCGGCGGCCGGCGAGAGCGAGGGGCCGTCGCTCGACATGATCAGGACGCTCGCGGCGGGCGGCGCGGACCAGCCCGGGACGATCTGGGCCGGAACCCTGCCGGGCGGGCTGTTCGTCAGCCGCGACCATGGCGCGAGCTGGGCGCTGGTCGACGGCGCCGGCGGTCAAGGACGAGTGCCTGCGGACGCGCATCTCGCGGTGACGCGGACGCGGGACGGCGGCGCGGTCTTCGAGACGCTCGACGCCGGGCTCGGCGACGGGCCGCGCTACGACCTCATCTACCGCCACGCGCTGGTGACGGACGCAACGGGGCGGCGACTCGCGATGGGCTCGACCACCGGCAACCTTTGGGTGAGCGGCGATGGCGGGGCGCGCTGGGAGGCGGTCTCGACCGGTCTGCCGCCGATCGCGGCGCTGGCGTTCGCCTGAGGATACGCGTCCGCGCGATGCGGGCCCGTCACCGGACCCTCTCGACGGCGTGACGTCCGATTCGTGGCGGAGCGGCTCGTCTCCGGCGGATTTCGCCCAGGCGCTGCTGCGCCCCCCCGACCGGTCGGCTAATGTTGACCAATCGGGCGGACCGATTCGGGGTCGACACCCAATGCCAGACGCCTTTATCTGCGACGCGGTCAGAACCCCGATCGGCCGCTACGGCGGCGCACTCGCCAGCGTGCGCGCCGACGACCTCGCGGCGATCCCGCTGACGGCGCTGATGGCGCGCAATCCGTCCGTCGACTGGTCGCAGGTCGACGACCTGATCTACGGCTGCGCCAACCAGGCCGGCGAGGACAACCGCAACGTCGGCCGCATGGCGGTCTTGCTCGCAGGCCTGCCGATCGCGGTGCCGGGCGCCACGATCAACCGCCTGTGCGGCTCGGGCATGGACGCGGTCGGCCAGGCCGCCCGCGCGATCCGCGCCGGCGACGCCGACCTGATGCTCGCGGGTGGCGTCGAGAGCATGACCCGCGCGCCGTTCGTGATGCCCAAGGCCGACAGCGCCTTCGCCCGCGCGAATGCAGTCTACGACACCACCATCGGCTGGCGCTTCGTGAACCCGAAGATGCAGGCGGCGTTCGGCGTCGACTCGATGCCGCAGACTGCCGACAACGTCGCCGCCGACTTCGGCGTCTCGCGCGCTGACCAGGACGCATTCGCCGCCCGCAGCCAGGTCCGCTGGGCCGTCGCGCAGGCGGCCGGCAAGTTCCGCGACGAGATCGTGCCCGTCGTCATCCCGCAAAGGAACGGCGAGCCCATCGTCGTCGACACCGACGAGCATCCGCGGCCCGGCGCAACCGCCGAGACGCTGGCCAGGCTCAAGGGCGTCAACGGCCCCGACCTCAGCGTCACCGCCGGCAACGCCTCGGGCGTGAACGACGGCGCCGCCGCTCTGGTTATCGCATCCGAAACCTCGGCCAAGCTGCACGGCCTCACCCCCCGGGTGCGGGTCGTCGCGATGGCGGCGGCCGGCGTCCCGCCGCGGACCATGGGCATCGGTCCCGCGCCGGCGACTAGACGGGTGCTGGAGCGCGCCGGCCTCGGAATCGGCCAGATGGACGTGATCGAACTCAACGAGGCCTTCGCCGCCCAGGCGCTCGCCACGCTCAGGGAACTTGGCCTGCCCGACGATGCGGCGCATGTTAACCCCAACGGCGGGGCGATCGCGCTCGGTCACCCGCTCGGCATGTCGGGCGCGCGGCTGGTCACGACGGCCATGTACGAGCTGCACCGCAGGGGCGGCCGCTATGCGCTCTGCGCCATGTGCATCGGCGTCGGGCAGGGCATCGCCGTCGTCATCGAACGCGTCTGAGGATGAGCCAGCCCATCTGCGCCCGGCTGGTCCAGCCCGACGGCCTGAAGTCGACCGAAGAGATGTCCCCTGAGGAGCGCGCCTTCTGGGAGCGCATCGACCGCGGCGAGAAGATCGAGC
>JANOEW010000461.1:0-1712 GCA_031413475.1 Amaricoccus sp. | reverse complement strand
CGCCAGCATCGGCGCGGCCATCGCCGCCGACCGCACGCTCGGCGGGCTCTGCGACTGGGTCGAGGCGGAGGCGCCACGACCCGTCGATCTGCCGGTGGAGGGCGCGGCAGGCCTCAAGGCCGCCGTCATCCCGGTGGTGCTGCACTATTCCACGGCCGACCCGCTGGGCTGACCCCTACAACCCGAGGAGAACACCATGGCACGCGCCCAAGGCGCGTGGGCGCAGATGGCGCTCGCGTTCGAGACGACCTACGGCACGCCGCCGGCGAGCGGCTACACGCGGGTGCCGTTCGCCAGCAGCTCGCTCGGGTCCGAGCAGCCGCTGCTGACGTCCGAACTGCTCGGCTACGGCCGCGACCCGCTCGCCCCGATCAAGGACGCGGTGACGGCCGACGGCGATGTCGTCGTGCCGCTCGACGCCGAGGCCTTCGGCTTCAGGCTGAAGGCGGCGTTCGGCGCGCCGATCACCACCGGCGCCGGTCCCTGGACTCACGAGTTCCGATCTGGCGGCTGGACGCTGCCGTCGATGTCGATCGAGACGGCGATGCCCGAGGTTCCGCGCTTCGCCATGTACTCCGGCTGCGTGGTCGACCAGCTCAGCTGGCAGCTGCAACGCTCGGGGCTCCTGACGGCGACCGCGCGAGTGGTGGCGCAGGGCGAGACGGTCGCCACCGCGACCGCGGCCGGCGCGCTGGCTGAGCTGGCTCTGAAGCGCTTCGGCCACTTCAACGGCAGCATCACCCGGAACGGCGCGGCCCTCGGCAACGTGGTCTCGGCCGAGATCACCTATGCCAACAACCTTGACCGGATCGAGACGATCCGGAGCGACGGCCGCATCGACGGCGCCGATCCTTCGATCGCAGCACTCACCGGCCGCGTCGAGGTCCGCTTCGCCGACCAGGTGCTGGTCAACAAGGCGATCGCCGGCGACCCCTGCGAGCTCGAGTTCCGCTACGCGCTGCCCTTGGGCGAGAGCTTCACCTTCACGGTGCACGCCGTCTACCTGTCGCGGCCGCGGATCGAGATCTCCGGCCCGCAAGGCGTGCAGGCGACCTTCGACTGGCAGGCGGCCCGCGACTCTACGCTCGGGCGCATGTGCACCGCCACCCTCGTCAACGATGTGGAGACGTACTGATCATGCTGCGACTCGACCTGACTTCGGAGCCTCGCTGGCTCGACCTCGGCCACGGCGTTCGCATCCGGCTCGCCCCGCTCACCACCGCGCTGATGGTCGCGGCCCGCGCCGACCTCGCCGTCGCGATCCTACCCGAGACGGTCGCACCGGAGGCGCTGGCGCTCGCCATGGCCAAGGCGCTCGCGCGCCGCGCCGTGCTCGACTGGGAGGGGGTCGGCGACGCCTCCGGCGATCCGCTGATGCTGAGCCCGGAGGGCGTCGACGCGCTCCTCGACGTCTGGCCGGTCTTCGAGGCGTTCCAGACCGGCTACGTCGCGAAGGGCCTGATCCTGGAGCAGGAAAAAAACGTCTCTGCGCCCTCGCCGAATGGTGCTTCGGCGGGGGCGACGACTACTGCGCGGCCTGCGCGCAGGCCTGCCCGGACTGCCCCGCGCGGCTGAACCAGCCCCTGACGCCGGAGGGCTGGCAGGTCTGGGACCTGGTCGGCCGCCTCGGCGGGCAGCTGCGGGTGATCCCCGGCGCAGTGCTCGGCTGGGACATGGGCGCAGCCCTCGCCATGGCCGGAGCATTGGGCATC
>JANOEW010000460.1:0-2288 GCA_031413475.1 Amaricoccus sp. | reverse complement strand
GTGGACGACGGCCGCGACACGGTGAACCGGATCCGCGAGGCGAACCTCGAGCGCCACCTCGAGACCAATCGCACGATCGCGGGCTCGCAGCCGCCCGGCGCAGCCGCGCCCGCCACCGCACCCAAGCCCGACGTGCCCGCGACCCCGGCGCCGCCGCTCCCGCGCTTCGAGTTCGGCGCGGCCGACGACTTCCAGCTCAAGCAGGCGATGAACCACCTGAAGGGCGATCCGGTCGTCGCGTCCATCCGCGCGCTGTCCGCGACCAACACGCAGCCGACGACCGCGGTGCCGGCGAAGAAGTAGCAACGCCGCTGCCCGACGAAAAGGAGGCCCGGCACCGCCGGGCGTTTTCGTTTCCGACGGGCAGCGGCCGCCGCCCGCGACCGCCGGGCCCGCTCAGTTGAGGGCGGCGTCCTTGTAGTACTTCGTGCCCTTGGCGGTGAGTTCGGCGGCGAGCCCGTCGTCCGTGAGCTGGTAGAGCCACACCCCCGGGGACACCGACATCGCCCCCTGAAACGCGGCGCCCTTGTCGCCGGTCTTGGCGGCGAGCGACACCTGACCGCCGAGTTCCCAGCCCGAGTTGACGAACTGGTCGAGCGCCTGCTTCGATTCGAACACCCACACCAGCCGGAATTTCTTGACGCCGATCCCGAGCCCGGCCTGCACTTCGGCCATCTTCATGTAGATCGGGTTCTTCGTCGCGTTGTCGACCGCGACCCCGGTTCCGCCGCCGCCGCCCACGACCAGGATCTTCATGCCGAAGTTGCTGAAGACCGCGTAACCCGCCGCCTTCTCGACCGCGCCCTTTGCGCCGGGCGAGGCCTTGTAGAGCCGCGCGAGCGTCTCGCGCTCCATCTTGCGCACGTCCGCCTGCTGTTCGGCCTTCGTGGCCGCGGCGACGTCGAACGTCATCGCCATGCACGCGCCCAGGACGAACGCCGCCCACTCCCTCGACCGATTCATCGTTGTCTCCTCCAGGGGCGCCTCCCGCGCCGCACGGGCGCATGCGCGTAACGCCCCGGCCGGGCCGTAACCCACCGGGTACGCCCGTTCCGTCGTCGATACCGTGCCCGCCCGTGCCCAAGCGAAGGCGCGGAACCCGGTTACGCCGCACAGTTTGCCCGAGGGGTCCGGGAAGGTGCTGGCATTTCTCGACAGGGGCCCCTTCCCGCGGACCCGGCGACGCGAGCGGCGTTTGCTACCATCGACGGCAGGACATCGGTCGCAGGTGATCCGCGCCGGGCGGCCCGCCAGGCGACCGCTGCGCCCACGAGCGCCGCCTCGATCGAGCACCATGGACGATGCCTCCCTCCTCCGCTACAGCCGGCACCTGCTGCTGAACGAGCTGGGACCGGACGCACAGGCGCGGTTCGCGACCGCACGTGCGCTGATCGTCGGCGTAGGTGGACTGGGCAACCCGGCCGCGCAGTTCCTCGCCGCCGCGGGCGTCGGCCGGATCACGCTGGTCGACGCCGATCGCGTCGACCTCACGAACCTGCAGCGGCAGGTCCTCTTCGCCTTGGACGACGTCGGCGCGCCCAAGGTCGAGGCCGCCGCGCGCAGGCTCCGCGCGATCAACCCTGAACCGGAACTGCGGCGCGTGGAGGAACACGTCGGCGCAGAAGCGCTCGGCGCGCTCGTCGCCGACGCGGACGTCGTCCTCGACTGCACCGACAACTTCGCCACGCGCCACGCGATCAACCGCGCCTGCGTGGCGGCGCGCGTGCCGCTCGTCTCCGGCGCGACGATCCGCTTCGACGGGCAGGTCGCCGTGTTCGACGTGCGCGACGGGAGCTCCCCCTGCTACCACTGCCTGTTCGGCGAGGGCGAGGAACTCGAGGAGACGCGCTGCGCGACGATGGGCGTGTTCGCGCCGCTCGTCGGCGTCATCGGTGCGATGCAGGCGGGCGAGGCCTTGAAGCTCCTCGCGCGCGCCGGCGAATCGCTGGCGGGGCGGCTGTTGCTGTTCGACGCGCTCGCGGCGCGCTGGCGCGAACTCAAGGTGCCGCGCGACCCGGCCTGCGTCGTGTGCGGGGCGCGTGGGTGAGCGGCGACGGGCCGTACCGAGACGCTCGCCCTCCGCGGGGGGGAAGGCGCGCAACGCCCGCAGGGGGGATCCCATGAACCGCACGCGGCGCGCCTTCGTCGCGGCGCTCGCGTGCGCGCTGCCAGCGCTGGCCCGGGCGCAGGACGCGGCGCCCGGCGAGCCCGACTGGCGCGAGATCCGCCGCGTCGTCGCCGACCAGCGCGCGGCGCTCGTCGCCGGCGAGGGCGAGCGCGCCTTCGCG
>JANOEW010000459.1:0-3400 GCA_031413475.1 Amaricoccus sp. | reverse complement strand
AGGTCGCGATCCTCGACCTGCCGCAGCTGCGCGAGGACCAGCCGGCGCATCGCCCGCTGGCCGCCGCCTACGCCCGCCCCTGGCCGGGGGCGCTGGCGGCCTCGTAAACCTTCCCCATGGCCGTGCCGCCCGAGGAGGCCGAGCGGCGTTGCAGGCGCGCGTTGATGGAAGCCTGGGTCGGCCGCGAGACGGCGAGCTTTCGCCTGCCGCCCTCGCGCCTCGCGCTCGATCCGGCCGACGTGGTGCTGCTCGCACATGACGGCCGTGAGATTGAATTCCGGCTCGTCTCGGTCTCCGACGCGGAGGCGCGCGGCGTCGAGGCGGTGCGGCAGGACCGGGCCGTCGACGACCTGCCGCCTGGGGAGCCGCGGCCGACATCGCTCGCGCGCGCCGTGGTGTTCGGCGCGCCGGAGGTCGCGATCCTCGACCTGCCGCAGCTGCGCGAGGACCAGCCGGCGCATCGCCCGCTGGCCGCCGCCTACGCCCGCCCCTGGCCGGGGGCGCTGGCGGTCTGGCGCAGCCCCGGAGAGGACGGCTTCGAGTTCCTCACCAGGATCGGTGGCCGCGCCCGCATGGGGGTGCTGGCCAACGACCTCTACGCCGGTCCTACCTCGCGCTTCGATCTCGGCAATGCGCTCATCGTCAATCTCGACTTCGGCACCCTGGGGAGCGTGACCGATCTGGCGCTGTTCGCTGGGGCCAACGCGCTGGCGGTGGAGAGCGCGCCGGGCGTCTGGGAGGTGCTGCAGGCCGGGACCGCCGAGCTGCTCGCCCCAGGCCGCTACCGGCTCACCCGGCTGCTTCGCGGCCAGAGGGGCACGGAGGGCGCGATGACGAACCCGGCGCCGGCGGGATCGCGGGTCGTCGTGCTCGACGAGGCGCTGGGCGTCTTGCCGATCGCCGAGGCCGACCTCGGGCTGCCCGCGACCTGGCGCGTTGGACCGGCGACGCTGCCCTTCACCGACGAGACCTATTTCGCCGCCAGCTTCACGCCCGAGGGCGTGGGCTTGAGGCCATTCTCGGTGGTCCATGTCGAGCAGCCGTGGCGAAAGGCGCGCAGTCCCGGAGACCTGACGATCCGATGGACCCGGCGATCACGCGCGCTCGTGGCCGACAGCTAGACCGGGTCCGAGGTCCCACTCGCCGAGGAGGCCGAGGCCTACGAGGTCGAAATCCTCAATGGGACGGCGGTGCAGCGCAGGCTGATGAGCGGCACGACCAGCGTCCCCTACTCGTCCGCCCAGCAGATCTCCGACTGGGGCGGGCTGCTCGAGCCGGGCGACAGCATCGACGTCCGCATCGTCCAGCTCTCCGCCAGCGTCGGGCGGGGAGCTGGGCAGATTAGCACCCTGACGTTCTGACGCGCGCGGCCCGCCGATGAACGGCGGGCCAAGCCGGAGGGGTCAGGCTGCTGCCTTTGCGCGCGACCGCTTTGCCTTCGGCGCAGGTGCGGGCTCGACGAATCGCGGTTTGCGTCCCAGGCCGATCTTCACGGCGAGTTCCTGACGCTTCCTCGCGTAGGCCGGGGCCACCATCGGGTAGTCGGCCTTCAGGCCCCACTTCGCGCGGTACGCTTCCGGCGTCATGTCGTAGGACGTCATCAGGTGCCGTTTCAGCATCTTCAGCTTTTTGCCGTCTTCGAGGCAGATGATGTAATCGTCGGTGATGGATTTCTTGATCGGGACCGCCGGCGTGAGCTCGGTCGGAGCCGGCCCAACTCCGGCAAGAGCGGTCAGCTTGTCGAAGACCGACTGAATCAGCTCAGGGACAGTGTCCGGCCCCGTCGAGTTGTTCGACACGTGCGCCGAGATGATCTCGGTAGTGAGCGCGAGGACCTCGGATCGGTTGATGGTCTGCTTTTCGGACATTGGCTTCTTTCAGTTCGGAGTGCTTTGAGGGTAAGTCACGGGACGGCGTGACGTCGCTGATACACTGCATCTAGTCCATTCAGTTTTGAACGCAACCGAATACCGAACACGCTCGTCAACAAGAGGTTCCACTTTCGGGAGTGAACGCTGCCAGGCGCCGCAGACCCCGGCCTCACCCCGGATGGGTTGAGCCGGCGCAAGTACAGTCACGCCGCAGCCGACGAGATTGGCCGGCCTTACTTGCAGCGCCGCGTCGGGCCCGGCCAACCGGCCCGATACCCCAAGCCTCCATGCAGGAAAACATGATGGACACGACCCATCTGCAGCTGCCGTATCTCGCCGCGGCTCAAGCCCAGAAGCATGTCACCCACAACGAGGCGCTGCGGCTGCTCGACGCCATGGTCCAGCTCGCCGTGCTCGACCGGACCCGTACCGTGCCGCCGGTTTCGCCCGCCGATGGCGACCGGCACATCGTGGCGGCGGGCGCGACCGGCCTGTGGGCGGGGTGGGACCTCAACATCGCCTATTGGGTCGACGGCGCGTGGACGCGGCTCGTGCCCCGCCCGGGCTGGCTGGCCTGGATCGCAGCCGAGGCGGCCTTCGTCGGCTGGAGCGGTTCGGCTTGGCAGCAACTCGGCGCGCCGGTCGATGTCTCCGACGCGGTGTTCAGCCTCGTGCATGACGCCGACCCGACAAAGAAAGCGCTGTTCAACCTCTCATGGCTCAGCGCTGGCACGACCCGAACCTATTCACTGCCGAACACCTCGAGCGAGCTCGCGATCCTCGCCGGCACGCAGACCTTCACCGGGGCGAAGACGTTCTCCGGCACCTTGATCGCTTCGGGCGCGACCGCGACGATCGGCACCGCGACCGGTACGGCGACCTACGGCCTCGGCGCCGGGGCGACCGCGAGCGGCGCCGCCAAGACCGTGAACCTCGGGACCGGCGGCGACGCCGGATCGACCACGATCGTCAACATCGGTTCGGCCGCCGCCGGCGCCGGCGGGACGATGGTGGTCAACACGCCAACCGTGACCTTCGCCAACGGCGTGACCGAAGTCGGCATGCCCCAGGCCAAGCTCACCCCGCAGCTGCTCGGACTCGGCGGGGCCGCGGCCGACGCCGCCAACCGGCTCTCGGTCAATGCGCCGGCGGTGCTGCTGAACAACGCCGGCGCAGGCATCGAGGCGACCGTCAACAAGGCCGCGCCCGCCAACGACGCCGCCTTCGCCTTCAAGACGGGGTTCTCTGCCAGGGCGCTCTTCGGTCTGCTCGGCGACGATGATTTCCGGGTGAAGGTCAGCCCGGACGGATCGACCTTTCACGACGCGATCCAGGTAGTCCGGAGCTCCGGCCAGGTCGAGCTGCCGAAGCCGGTCGTGCTGCCTGGGCTGAGCGCAGCGCCGTCGCCGCCGGCGTCCGGCAAGATCGCGGTCTACACCCGCAACAGGGCCGGCGCGCCTTGGCTCGACGTGATGCGCCCCTCGGGGCGGGACTTCCCTCTGCAGGCGCATTTCGGGGTGAACCGGATC
>JANOEW010000458.1:0-2872 GCA_031413475.1 Amaricoccus sp. | reverse complement strand
GGCTTCGTCGCCATGCTGGGCACGATCGCGCTCGCGGGCATCATCATGCGCAACGCGGTCATCCTCGTCGACCAGATCGAGCGCGATGTCGCCGCCGGTTCGCCGCTCGCCGAGGCGATCGTGGAGGCGACGGTGCGTCGTTTCCGCCCGATCGTGCTGACCGCCGCGGCCGCGGTCCTGGCGCTGATCCCGCTCGTGCGCAGCGCCTTCTTCGGCCCGATGGCGGTGGCGATGATGGGCGGGCTGGTCGTGGCGACCGCGCTCACGCTCGCCTTCCTGCCCGCGCTCTATGCCGCCTGGTTCCGCGTGCCGGCGCGCGCCGGCGGGGCGGTCGCGCCCGGCGCGAGCGCGTCGGGGACCGCCTTGGCGGTAGAATGATCGTTTTCGCGGTCACGGACGCACCATGGCGATGGCTTCCATTCCCGAGATCGTCGCCGAGCTGAAGGCGGGGCGCATCGTCGTCCTCGTCGACGACGAGGATCGCGAGAACGAGGGCGACCTCGTCTTCGCCGCCGACTTCGTCACGCCCGAGAAGATCAACTTCCTCGCCAGGCACGGGCGCGGGCTCGTCTGCATGCCGGTCACCGCCACGCATGCCGAGCGCCTGCGGCTCGCGCCGATGACCGCGCGCAACCGCTCGGTCCACGGCACCAACTTCACGCAGTCGATCGAGGCGGCGACGGGCATCGCGACCGGCATCTCCGCCGCCGACCGCGCGCGCACGATCCAGGTGGCCACGCGGCCGGACGCGAAGCCGGACGACATCGTGCAGCCGGGCCACGTGTTCCCGCTGATCGCGCAGGACGGCGGCGTACTCGTGCGCGCCGGCCACACCGAGGCCTGCTGCGACCTCATGCGGCTCGCGGGCCTCAATCCGTCGGCGGTGCTGTGCGAGATCATGAACGACGACGGCACGATGGCGCGGTTGCCGGACCTCGAGCGCTTCGCCGCCGGGCACGGGCTGAAGATCGGCGCGATCGCCGACCTGATCGGCCACCGCAGCCGCACCGAGCGGCTGGTCGAGCGGATCGCCGAGCGGCCGATCACCACCGCCTGGGGCGCGTTCCGCCTCGCGGTCTACCGCGACAAGCTGAACGACGCGACCCACCTGGCGCTGGTGCGCGGGCCGATCGCGCCGGACGTCGAGACGCTGGTGCGCGTGCACGAACCGCTCTCGGTGATGGACCTGCTCGACGCCGGCGGCACGACGCATTCGTGGAGCGTCCCCGACGCGCTCGCCGCGATCGCGAAGGCCGGCCGCGGCGTGCTCGTGCTGCTGCACCGGCCCGAAAGCGCGCAGGACCTGCGCAGCCGCGCTCTCGACGACACGCAGGACGCGCCGCCGAAGATGGACCTCCGCAACTACGGGATCGGCGCGCAGATCCTGCGCGACCTCAACGTCGGCCGCATGCGCCTGCTCGCGCGTCCGCGCAAGATGCCGTCGATGGCCGGCTTCGACCTCGAGGTCACCGGCTACGAGGACGCGCCGGCGCGCCGCGCGGGCTAAAGAAGCTGTGAAGGAACCCTGCATCCCCGCGTTGCGCCCGGCCGCCGGCTTCGGCCGAGCCGCTGGCGCTTCTACCGCGTGCGGCCGCGCGCGACCCTTCGGGCCGGGGCGTTTCGGGGCGTTCCGGGGCGCTGGCGGGTGTTGCGCCCCTTGCGCGGGCAGCAAGCCCGCGCTGCGGGGCGCGCCTACGCCAGCACCCCGGAACACCCCGTCGCGGGGACGCCAGACTCATTCACGGCTTCTGACCCGATGACCGTGCGCCGCATCGTTCCCTCCACCGCGGGCCGCGGCCGCCGCGTGGGCATCGTGCTCTCGCGCTTCAACGCGCCGATCGGCGAGGGCCTGCTCGCGGGCGCGCTGCGCGCGCTCGCCGAGGCCGGCGTCGCGGACGCCGACACGCTCGTCGTGACCGTGCCCGGCGCGCTCGAGACGCCGCTCGCGCTGCAGCGGTTGGCGCAGACCGGGGATTTCGACGCGCTGGTCGCGCTCGGCGCGGTGATCCGTGGCGAGACCTACCACTTCGAGATCGTCGCCGACCAGTCCGCCGCCGGTGTCGCCGGGATCGCGCTCGATTTCGGGCTGCCGGTCGGCAACGGCATCCTCACCTGCGACTCCGATGCGCAGGCGGAGGCGCGGATGGACACGAAGGGTTACGAGGCCGCGCTCGCGGCGCTCGAGATGGCGAACCTCGCCGATGCCATCGACGACCGCTAGGCGTCCGCCGGCCTCCGCGCGCCGCCGCGCGCGCGAACTGGCGCTGCAGGGCCTCTACCAGCGTCGTCTCGCCGGCGCGTCGGCCGAGGACGTGCACGCGCAGTTGAAGGCGAGCGACGGCTACGCGCGCGCCGACGGCGCCTACTTCGACGAACTCTGGCGCGGGCTGGCCGACGCCGGGTCCGGCGCCGACGCGCAGGTCGAGCGGCTCGCGCCGCTGCTCAATCGCAAGCCGGACGCGCTTTCGCCGATCGAGCGCTGCATCCTCGCGATCGGCGCCTGGGAACTCGAGTTCCGGCTCGAGATTCCCTACCGCGTGGTCATCAACGAGGCGGTCGAGCTCGCGCGGAGCTACGGCGGCACCGACGGCCACAAGTTCGTCAACGGCGTGCTCGACCGGCACGCCGGCGCGGTGCGCGCCGCGGAGATCGCGGCCCTGCGCCGCGAGACGAGCGCGGACTAGGGCCTGTTAACGCTACCGGGACGCTCGCGTGACTCAGGAAACGACCGCCATCAAGGCGCACGCCGCGAGGCGTAGCGGGACTACGGCGAGGACGTGCAACGCCGAGGGCGGTCGTTTCCTGAGGTCACCCGAAGGGCTGTCGCGGGGGGGGGGGGCGGGGGGGGGTGTGGGAGGGGGGGGGGGGGGGG
>JANOEW010000457.1:0-4756 GCA_031413475.1 Amaricoccus sp. | reverse complement strand
ACCGCCTCGCGACGCCACCGAAAACTTCGACACAACATCCTTATGAATTTTCCGGGCTAAACGGCTTGCCCGTGGACGCTGCGACGCTGCGCGACGGGATCGACGCGGCGGTGCATCAGGTGGACGAAGCGCTTGCTATTTTCGGCGCCCTGCTGTGGATCGCTCAGATCGAAGGTGGCGCCAGTCGCGCCGCCTTCGCCCGGCTCAACCTGACCGAGCTGCTCGTCGAGGTCGTCGACACCTACGTCAGCGTGGCGGATGACGTCGGGCAGAGCCTCACCCTGGAGGCGAGCCCGCCCATAGAGGTCGTCGGGGATCGCACCCTGCTGATCCAGGCCTTCGTCAATCTTGTCGAGAACGCGATCCGCCACACGCCCCCGGGCACGTCGATCGCTGTCCGGATCGCGACAAAGGACGAGGTCGCCGAAGTGACGATCGTCGATGACGGCCCCGGCGTGCCGGAGGCCGAGCGCGCCCGCGTCTTCCGGCGCCTGTACCGGTTGCCCAACGCGCGCTACGCTGGAGGCGCCGGCCTGGGGCTCGCGCTGGTTACGGCGGTCGTCCGCGCCCACCACGGAAGCGTCGTGATCGAGGACAACGCCCCGGGTGCCCGCGTCGTCGTGCGCCTGCCGCTGGTGCGGGGCGGCGCGACAGCGCCGTTGACCTGACGCCCCGCGCTCCGCAACAAACGTTGCTAGGCAAGCCGTTCTGCAGTGCGGCTTGATCCGCCCCGCAGCGCATGGCAGAACACAACTCGGCGGGCGATGCGCGCACCAGACGCGGACGCCCCGGGGAGGAAGAAGGATCCGCCATGTCAGTGCTGCGCCTGCGCGGCGTCACCAAGAGCTTCGGCGCGATCCATGCGCTGACCGGCGTCGATCTGACGGTCGAGCGCGGCGAGGCGCTCGGGCTGATGGGCGACAACGGCGCCGGCAAGTCGACTCTGATCAAGATCATCGCCGGCAACTTTCCCCCCTCCGCCGGCGAGATCGCCATCGACGACGAGACCGTGCACTTCGCCAGGCCGCTCGAGGCGCGGCAGAAGGGCATCGAGATCGTCTATCAGGACCTCGCGCTCTGCGACAACCTGACCGCCGCCGACAACGTCTTCCTCGGGCGCGAGCTGAAGACGGGCTGGGGTCCGTTCGCGGTGCTCGACAAGCCGGCGATGATCGCCCGCTCCGGCCAGCTGTTCGAGGAGCTCAAGTCCGAGACCCGCCCGCGCGATCTGGTCCGCAAGATGTCGGGGGGGCAGCGCCAGGCGGTGGCGATCGCCCGCACCCGGCTCTCCCAGGCCAGGCTCGTGCTCATGGACGAGCCCACCGCGGCGATCTCGGTCCGACAGGTGGCGGAGGTCCTGAACCTGATCCGCCGCATGAAGGCGCAGGGTGTCGCCATCATCCTCGTCAGCCACCGCATGCCGGACGTCTTCGAGGTCTGCGACCGCATCGTGGTCGTGCGTCGCGGCGCCAAGGTCGCCGACAAGCTGACCGCGTCCACCAGCCCCGAGGAGATCACCGGCCTCATAACGGGAGCGATCCATGCCGCATGACACCGCCGCGGGCCATGCGAAGATCTCCGACGTCACCGGCATCGCCGAGCGCACGTTCGGCCAGAAGATCCTCGCCAGCCAGCCTTTCTGGGTGACCCTCGCGCTCCTCGTGCTGTCGGTGGCGATCAGCCTCTACCAGCCCTCGTTCCTCACCTCGCAGAACATCGCCAACATCACCCGCAACTTCGCGCCCATCGGGATCATGGCGCTCGGGATGACCTGCGTCATCATCACCGGCGGCATCGACCTCTCGGTCGGCTCGATCATGGGGCTCGTCGCCATCGTGGCCGGCCTCGTCCTCACCGCGGGGCACAGCTGGGTCCTCGCGTTCGGCCTGGGCCTTGCCGCCGGCCTCGCCTGCGGGGCCGTGAACGGCTTCTTCGTCGCCTACGTCGGCATGTCGTCGTTCGTGGTCACCCTCGGCATGATGTCGATCGCCCGCTCGTTCGCGGTGGTCCTCTCCGGCAACCAGATGCTCTACCAGTTCGGTCCCGACGCGCCGATCGTGAAGGCCATCGGCCAGGGCAAGTTTCCGAGCGGCCAGCCCGACAGCATCTTCCCGAGCTGGATCCCGCCCTTCTCCTCGCACTTCTGGACGATGGTGCTGCTGGCGCTGATCGTCGGCTACGTGCTCAACTTCAAGACCTGGGGCAAGCACCTCTACGCCGTCGGCGGCAACGAGCCCGCCGCGCGGATGACCGGCGTCAACGTCGACCGGATCAAGTTCCAGGCCTATCTCTTCTCGGCCTTCTGCGCCTCGGTCGCCTCGCTCTTGATCCTCGGCTACAGCGGCTCCGCCATCAACGCGATGGGCCAGTCCTACGAGCTGCGGGTGATCGCCGCAGCGGTGATCGGCGGCGCCAACCTGATGGGCGGCGCCGGGACCGCCTACGGCGCGGTGGTGGGTGCGGCGCTGCTCGAAGTGATCCGAAACGCCCTGCTCATGGCGGGCATCGATTCGAACTGGCAGGGCGCGTTCGTCGGCGCCTTCATCATTCTCGCGGTCCTGATCGGAATGGAAACGCGCGGCTTCAGCCTCAAGGACCTGATGCGGCAAATGTTCCAGTTCGGCAAGGGGCGCTAGAACCGCCGCCGGGGACCTCGGCGGAATGCAACAAGGGAGAAAGACGTGAAGAAACTACTGGCAACCTCTGCCATCGCCATCGCGGCGGCGACGTTCGGCTCGGCGGCGCTGGCGCAGAACATCTTTGCGCTGGTTCCGAAGAACATGAACAACCCGTTCTTCGACCAGGCGCGCGACGGCTGCATGAAGGCCGAAGCCGAGTCGGGCGGCAAGTTCAAGTGCGAGTACATCGGCCCCGGCGAGCACGGCGGCGGCGAGGAACAGGTGCAGATCGTCCAGGACCTCGTCGCCCGCGGCGACGTCAAGGGCATCGGCGTGGCCCCGGCCAACGCCGCCGCCATGGCGGTGGCGCTGCAGGCCGCCAAGGACGCCGGCATCCCGGTGCTGACCTGGGACAGCGACGTGCTGCCGGAGAACCTCGACCTGCGCGCCGCCTACATCGGCACGCACAACTACGAGATCGGCGTCAACCTCGCCAAGCTCGCCATGGAGATC
The DNA here is from genome assembly GCA_031413475.1 of Amaricoccus sp. Classification (GTDB taxonomy): domain Bacteria; phylum Pseudomonadota; class Alphaproteobacteria; order Rhodobacterales; family Rhodobacteraceae; genus Amaricoccus. Next base: position 1,625 of record JANOEW010000457.1, on the reverse strand, counting down.
AAGCCCGAGGGCGGCACGGTCTGCATCCAGTCCGGCGGCGCCGCGGCGGCCAACCACAACGAGCGCATGCAGGGCATCCGCGACACGCTCGGCGCCATGACCGGCACCACGTCCCCCGGCGAGGCGCTGACCGGGCAGAACGGCTGGACCGAGGCCGCGGGCTGCCCGCTCTACACCAACGACGACTTCCCGCTCGCCGTCCAGCAGTTCCAGGACTTCATGGCGGCGAACCCGGACGTGGACGCGTTCCTGCCGACCGGCGGCTTCCCGCAGTTCGTCCCCGACGCCAACCGCGCCGCGGTGGAGCCGTACAAGGCTCAGATCGCCGACGGGTCGCTGGCCCTGGTGGTCGCCGACACGCTGCCGATCCAGCTCGACCAGATGAGGGAGGGCCTGTCCGCCGGCCAGGTCGGGCAGCGGCCGTTCGAGATGGGCTATCAGGTGATGCTGGCGTTCCAGGCGATGGCCGACGGCGCCGCCGCGCCCGCGGACCCGTCGTATACCGGCCTCGACGTCTGCACCCCAGAAACGGTCGACACCTGCATCGCGAAGTGACGAACCGGCGGGGGGCGGGCTTCTGCTCGCTCCCCGCACCCAAAGGGCTGCCATAGTGCACGCGAGAGTAAAAACGGGTCAGACTAAATCAGGTTGATCCTAGGATTTTGCCCTGATCCACAGAGTTAGGGCATTTTCGAACGCCAAACCGGAACCACTTTGGACTGAAAATGCCCTGACCCTCCTCCCCAGACGCCGTTTGGGGCCTCGATTGAGGGCGTCTACATCGGCGCAGGCGAGCTCAACGAGCTCGAGAAGATCCCGATCATGCACGACCTGATCACTCGGGGAGTCGACGGCATCTTGGTCCCGCCATCGCGCGCGCCCGCCCTGGCCGGCGCGCTCAAGGCCGCCGCCGACGCGGAACTATGCTGACGGTGGAGCGCCGGCGCATCGTTCAGCGCGCCGTATCGGCCGCCCACGCCGGCACAGCAGCCAGGACCGCGCGGACCAACTCCCCGACCGGGCGTGCGCCGTCGACGCGCAGCACCGGGGTCGCCAGCCCCGCCAGGCAGGCCTCGTGCCGGCGGCGGTTGCGGCCGTGGACCCGGGGGCGTCGTAGCTCGCGGCCCAGGCCATGAACGCCGCGTGCACTTCTTCCATGTCGGCGCCGGGCGCAATGCGCGCGCCGTAGCGTGCCGCCTCTCGGGCGCGCAGCCGCGCCAGCCGCACCGGGGCGGCGTATCGACGAAGACCAACCAGCCCGGCCCCGGCGATCAGTTCGTCGCCCCAGCGTCGTCACTCCCGCGCCCGCCGCCCCGGTCACGTATATCCTGCAGACCGCCGCACTCGTCCAACGATAGTCCGACGCGCCGCGCCCGCGCGCAACCCTGGTCAATCGCTTCGGGCCGGCGGGCCGACGCGCCCGCGCTCCCCCACCCCCAACCCTTCCTCCCGCACGAACCGCCAGATCGTGCCGAGACCCGCGGCGCAGCCGCGCGCCGCCAACCCCGCCTGCAAGGCGGCGAGCGTCACCCGGGGCCGGGCCGCCACCTCCGTCCGCAGTCAGTCGCGATACGGCGCGAGCTTGCGCCGGCCGCGGCCGCCCTCGGGCCGCGGCGTCGTCACGC
>JANOEW010000456.1:0-3835 GCA_031413475.1 Amaricoccus sp. | reverse complement strand
AGTCAAAATACTGATCGACACTCGGGGGGGGGGGTACGGGCAGACTGCATGCCGAACTGTTCTCCAGTCAGGCAATCGCCGACACCCAGTCCGACCTGCCGCACATGGCTCCGCCGGTCGAGAAGTTCATCAGCCGGATGCGCGCTATGGGGATCGGCGACGGGCACCGCGTCGTGGTCTACGACAGTCACGGGCTGTTCAGCGCCGCGCGGGTCTGGTGGCTGTTCCGGCTGTTCGGCAAGACCGACGTGGCGGTGCTCGACGGCGGCCTGCCGAAATGGAAGGCCGAGGGTCGGCCGCTCGAGGACATGGCGCCGATCCTGCGTGACCGGCATTTCACCGCCCGCCGCAACGCCGGCCTCGTGCGCGACGTCACCCAGGTCGCGGCGACGGCGAAACTCGGGGACGCGCAGATCATCGACGCACGCTCGCCCGCGAGGTTCCGCGGCGACGAGCCAGAGCCGCGGCCGGGGCTGCGGTCGGGACATATCCCCGGCGCGAAGAACGTGCACTACGCCACGCTGCTGAACCCCGACGGCACCATGAAGGACGCGGCCGCCCTGCGCGCCGCCTTCGAGACGGCGGGCGTCGATGTGGAGGCCCCGGCGGTCACCACCTGCGGCTCGGGGATCTCCGCCGCCATCCTGAGCCTGGCGCTGGAGCGACTCGGCAACGCCCGCGTCGCGCTCTACGACGGGTCCTGGGCGGAATGGGGAGCCTACCCGGACCTCAAGGTCGAGCGGGGATGACGCCCGCATGATCCACCGGGCCGGCGAGCGGATCAACTACGTCGTCACCCATCTGGAGATGGAGCATCGCCCGGGGTTTCCGCGGCCCTCGATGCCGATCGGTCCCGCCTCGGCGCTGTTCGCCGCCGAAGCCCCGCCCGGCTGGTGGTTCCTCGCGCTCTACGACGCGGTCGGCGCCGACTACGAATGGACCGACCAGCACGCGCTGCCGCCCGCCGAGCTCGCGGCCTTCCTGTCGGACCCCGCGGTGACGCTCTACACGCTGATCCGCGCCGGCTGGCCGCACGGGTTCTTCGCGCTCGACTGCCGCGCGCCGGGCGTCTGCAACCTCGCCTACCTGGGGCTAGCGCCCGAGGCGATCGGCCAGGGGCTCGGGCGCTTCCTGGTCCAGACCGCCGCGCACATGGCCTGGGACCGGCCCGGAGTGACGCGGGTGACGGTGAACACCAACTCGCTCGACCACCCGCGCGCGCTGCCGCTCTACCAGAAGGCCGGCTTCTCGCCGGTGCGCCGCGAGACCCGCGCCCGGGTGCTGACCCGCGACCGCAACACCATCGGCGACTGAGCTCGCCGCCGACCGCAATCGGGGCCCGCCGCCCCTGAAGGGAGACGCCATGCTCGAAGCCCTCGATCATCAGCCCGCCGACAAGATCATCGAACTGATGGGGCTGTTCGCCGCCGATCCGCGCAGCGACAAGCTCGACCTCGGCGTCGGCGTCTACAAGGACGCCCAGGGCCGCACGCCGGTCATGCGCGCGGTGAAGGCGGCCGAGGCGCGGCTGCACGCGACGCAGACGACCAAGTCCTACGTCGGCCTGCTCGGCGACCTCGGCTACGTCGAGGCGATGGCGGCGCTGATCCTCGGCGAAGACCGGCCGCGCGACCGGCTCTGCGGCGCGCAGACTCCCGGCGGCACCGGCGCGATCCGCCAGCTGTTCGAGCTGATCCGGCGGGCGAACCCAGCCGCCACGGTCTGGATCTCTGAGCCGACCTGGCCGAACCACCCGGCGATCCTGAAGTATCTCGGCATTCCGCAGCGCAGCTACCGCTACTTCGACCTAGCGACGCGGGCGGTCGACGTCGCCGGGATGATGGCCGATCTCGGCGGCATGGCCCCGGGCGACGTTCTGCTGCTGCACGGCTGCTGTCACAATCCCACGGGGGCGAACCTCGGCCCCGACGACTGGCGCGCGGTGACGGACCTGGTGATCGACCGCGGCGTCCTGCCCATGGTCGACCTCGCCTATCAGGGTTTCGGCGACGGGCTGGAGGCGGACGTCGCCGGGCTGCGGCACATGGCGGGCCGGGTCGCGGAGATGCTGATCGCGGCCAGCTGCTCGAAGAACTTCGGGCTCTACCGCGACCGGGTCGGCGTGGCGCTGGCGCTGAGCCGCACCCCCGAGGACGCGGCGAAGACGAAGGCGAACCTCGCGGCGCTGAACCGGCTCAACTATTCGTTCCCGCCGGATCACGGCGCGAAGCTGGTCGAGATCATCCTCGGCGACCCGGAGCTGCGCGCCGACTGGGCGGCGGAGCTCGAAGCCATGCGCCACAGCATGCTCGGCCTGCGGTCCGGGCTCGCCGAGGCGTTGCGGCGCGCCACCAACTCGGATCGGTTCGATTTCGTGGCCGACCACCGCGGCATGTTCTCGCTGATCGGCGCCAGCCCCGATCAGGTGGCGCGGCTCCGCGCCGAGCACGGCGTCTACATGGTCGGCGACAGCCGGATCAACGTGGCGGGGCTGCCGGCGCAGGGGCTCGACCGGCTGGCGGCGGCGATCGCCGCGGTCGGCGTCTGAAGGTGGCCTCGATCCCCTATCTGACCGCGACCGACCTCAAGGGCCGGCTCGACTGGCTGCGGCTGACCGAAGCGCTGCGGGCTGGGCACCGCGGGCCGCGGCCGGCGATCGGCGATCTGTTCCTCGGCCGCGGAGCCGACACGCTGCTGACCCGGGCCGCCGCGATCGATGGCCTCGGCGCGGCGGTCAAGGCGGTGACGGTGACCGGCGCGAACGCGGCGCGCGGCCTGCCCACGGTGCACGGGGCGCTGATCCTGTTCGACGACGCGACCGGCCAGGTCGAGGCGGTGATCGACTCCGCGCTGGTCACCCGGTGGAAGACCGCGGGCGACTCGCTGCTCGGCGCGCTTCTGCTGGCGCGGCCCGACGCGCGGCGCCTGCTGATCCTCGGGGCGGGGGCGGTGGCGGCGTCGCTGATCGAGGCTTACCGCGCCGGCTTTCCGGGCGTCGAGGTCACGATCTGGAACCGATCACCGGGCCGCGCGCGCGACCTAGCCGCGGCGACCGGCGCGTCGGCGGCGGGCGATCTCGCAACGGCGGTCGCGGCGGCCGACATCGTCGCCGCCGCCACGCTCGCGACCGAACCTCTGCTGCGCGGCGACTGGCTGCGGCCCGGCCAGCATCTCGACCTGATCGGCGCGTACAAGGCGGATATGCGCGAAGCCGACGACGCCTGCCTGCGCCGCGCCCGCATCTTCGTCGACAGCCTCGCGACGACGCTCGATCACATCGGCGAGCTGAAGGACCCGCTGGCGCGCGGCGCGATCACGCGCGCCGACGTTCTCGGCGACCTCTACGATCTGGTGGCGGGCCGCGTCGGGCGGACCGCGCCGGAAGAGATCACGCTGTTCAAGAACGGCGGCGGGGCGCATCTCGACCTGCTGACCGGCCGCATGATCCTCGACGCCTGGCACGCTGCGGCCTGCTAGAGCATTTTCAGCCAAGGTGGTTTCGGTTCGGCGCTCCAAAAATTGACTTTGTTGCAGGAAGCGGTAGAGGTTGAGGCTTCCCCTTTCCCGGGTTTTCAGGCGTTCCTGCGGCTCTGGGGCATTCAGAGAGACCTCTGCAAAGGGCTCCGCCTAGGGCTCCATTGGTGAAGGAGTCGTAAAGGTAGAAAGTTTAATCGTTCTATTTCAGAGTTTTACCTCTTTGTCCGCGCGCGGACGTAACTGCTCACCTGGCAGAGATTTTCCTTTGACGGCGTGAGTCGGGCAGGATTCACGCTTGGGATGGATCGCGTCGAACTTGAAGCGTTGAGCCGGGAGCAGCTGATCGAGTTGGTGCTCG
>JANOEW010000455.1:0-3397 GCA_031413475.1 Amaricoccus sp. | reverse complement strand
CCCGCGACGCCGCGGTGACGGCGGGGCTCGCGGCTGCAGCGCCTGGGTTGCAGGCGGTGGTCGACGCGGCCTATGCGGTCGAATGCGCGCGGCTGACCGCAGCCGGCGATCCGGCCGCGCCGCTCGCGGGGCGGCTCGCCGCGATCGAGGCGTCCCTCGCGGACTTGCGCGAGGCGACGCGGCTCGCGCAGATCGACGCCGGGCGCGCGCGCGCCCGGCTCACGGAGGGCATCGACGCCGTCGCCGCCCGGCTCGACGCCCATCTGGAGGCTCGGACCGAGGACGCGGACGGGCTCGCGGCCTTCCGCGAAACGCTCGGCCTGACGCGCGCCGAGTTCCTCGCGCGCCTCGAACGGCGCGAGGCGGCACCCGCGACGCCGGCCGGCTGAGATCGCGCCGGCAAAGACCCCGCGGCGCGCCCGGCCTTCAGGCGTGGCGCATGTTCGCCTCGTGCCGGGCGATCGCCGCGTTGACGTCATCGAAGAAGTCGGCCCGGCCGTTCTCGATCACGAGGCCGCAATTGCAGTAGTCGCGGATCGTCTTGGCGTTGTGCGACACCATCAGCAGGCCGGATTCCTTGAGCTTGCTCCTGAACACCGCGAGCGACTTGCGGCGGAAGCGGGTGTCGCCGACCGAGGTGATCTCGTCGACGAGGTACCAGTCGAAGGCGATGCCCATCGACATTCCGAAGGCCAGGCGCGCGCCCATGCCGGAGGAATAGGTGCGCACCGGCATGTCCATGAACGGCCCGAGTTCGGCGAAGTCGGCGACGTAGTCGACGAGCGCGTCGGTGTCGACGCCGTAGACGCGCGCGACGAAGCGCACGTTCTGGGCGCCGGTCAGGTCGGGATGGAAGGTGCCGCGGAAGCCGAGCGGCCAAGAGATCGAAGCGTGGCGGCGGATCGTTCCGCGGTTGGGCTTGGTCGTGCCGCCGATCATGCTGAGGAGGGTCGATTTGCCGGCGCCGTTGCGGCCGAGGACGCCGAGCTTGGTCCCCGAGGGCAAGGTGAGCGTGAGGTTGTCGATCACCGTTTTCCGCCCGTGGGGCAGGAAAAAATACTTGGTGACGTTGCGGAACTCGATCACGGGAAAAGATCCGGCACGGGCGGCGATCCGGCGCGCGCCTCAGCGGTTGTCGCGCACGTTGTAGTAGAAGAGGGCCAGAACGCCCCAGCCGAGCAGCAAGAAGAGGCCGGTCAGTCCGGCGAGCATTGCGCGGCGGGGATAGAGTGAGCTTTCGGCTGCCGTCGGGCGAATGTGCGCGGCGAGGTAGCGCGACTGGTGTCGCGCTTCGGCTCGGGCCGCCGTCAGCCCCGCAAGCGACTGGGTGTAGGCGGTGCTGGCGAATTCGAGATCGACGAGCAACTCCTCGTAGCGGCCGACCACCTCGGGGAGCGAGGCGGCGACTCCGGCCACCGAGAGGGAGCCGCGCTCGTCCTCGAGGCGCGTGTTGATCGCCGCGATGCGGCGGTCTGCCTGGACGACGCGCTGGTCGCTCTCGGCGGCGTAGCTCGTCAGCACGTCGCGATCGACCAGCGCCTGGGCGAGCTCGGCCTGGAGCGCGTTCAGGAGCCCCATCTGGCCCGCGACGTTGGCTTGGGGATCGACGATGTTGTAGTCGCGGCGGAAGGTCGCGACCCGGTCGCGGACGTTGCGCAGGTTCACTTCCGTCTCGGCGAGTTCCTCGTTCGCGAAGCGCACGGCGTCCGCGCGCGCCTGCTCGGAGAGCGTGTTCACCAGGGCGTCGCTTCGCGCGAGGATGGCGGCGGCGATCGTGGTGGCGTCCTCGGGCCGGAAGGCGCGGACCTGAACCTGGATGATGCCCGTGCCGCTGTCGAAGGCGACATCGACCATGCGGCGCCACTGCGCGTGCAGCGCCTCGATCGTCGTCGCGTCGCCGAGGGTGAAGTAGGGGTCGTTCTCGGCGCGGTTCCAGACCTCGCGCAGGCGGAGTTCTTCGTCGATCGCCTCGACGATCTCCTGGCTGCGGATGTACTCGTAGTGGATGTCGGCGTCGGAGGCGCCGCCGCCGCCGACCTGGGTCAGCGCTCCGATCAGCCCTGCCGCCGCCGAGAAGACCTCCTCGGAGCGGATTGAGAAGGCGACATCGGAATGGTACTGGTCGGCGGCGCGCGTGAAGAGATAGTGTATGGTGACGGTAAGCGGCGCGAGCACGAGGAGCACAAAGCTCGCGATAAGCCCCCAGTGCCGCGGCTGCAGGCGCGCATCCCGCACCGTCTGGGACGCTGCATTGGACGCCGACTGGGTATCGGCCGGCGCCGGGGCCCTTCCCGGAGTCGTTTCGGGCGCGTCCTCCGGATCCGGGGCGCTCCGGGCGATCTGGTCGAGCCTGCGCCGCTTCGGCGAGCGCGGCGGTCGGGGCGGGGCCGGCGCGCGCACCGGATCGGGCGCGGTGGTCTGGGCGATCAGCTCTAGCCTGCGCCGCTTCGGCGAGCGCGACGGCCGGGAGGGCAGTGCAGCGCCCGGGTCGGCCTTGGCGATCAGCTCGAGCTGGCGACGTTTCGGCGAGCGAAGCGTATGGGACAAGGAAGTCGGGGGTTCGTAGTTCGTCTTAGCTTCCGTCATGCCGCTCTCCAACGCCCCCGGATCCCAGATCGACGCTTGTCTCGCATTCGTGACAAGTTTACTGCTCCATCCGGTTGATAGCAATCGCTGCGGGGATCGGCGTCGCCCTGCGGCGCAGCAAAGCCGCGCATGGTGGCGCAATGGATACGCTTTCCCAACCGAACCGGCCCGGCGTCGGCAAGCTGCGCTGGCAGCGGCTGCGGATCGTTACCGCCATGGTGCTGCGCGAGATGGGCTCGCGCTTCGGCCGCTCGTCGGGCGGCTATCTCTGGGCGTTCGCCGAGCCGCTCGGCGGCATCCTACTCCTCTCGGTCATCTTCGCGCTGGCGACGCGCACGCCGCCGCTCGGCACCAGCTACATGTTGTTCTACGCCACGGGGATTGTTCCGTTCACCATGTTCAACACCATGTCGCGTGGGGTGGCGGAGGCGGTGCGGTCGAACCGCGGCCTCTTGAACTACCCGGTGGTGACGCTGCTCGACGCGGTGATCGCCAAAGTAGTGCTGAACACGCTGACCCTGCTCGTCGTCGCCACGTTCCTCTTCACCGCCATCATCAGCTACGACGGGCTCTACGTCCGGCTCGACCTCGGTGCGGCGGCGCTGGGGGTTGCAATGGCCGCGTCCTTCGGGATCGGCGTCGGCATGGTGAACTGCGTACTCTTCGGCTTCTTTCCGACCTGGAAGAACGTCTGGGGCGTGCTGACCCGGCCGCTCTTCATCATCTCGGGCATCTTCTTCATCATCGAGACCGCGCCGCCGGGCCTGCGGGCCGTTCTGGTCTGGAACCCGCTCGTGCATGCGATCGCCGA
>JANOEW010000454.1:0-3084 GCA_031413475.1 Amaricoccus sp. | reverse complement strand
GGTTCAGCCGCGCGGGGCAGTCCGGGCAGGCCTGCGCGCAGGCCGCGCAGTAGGCGTCGCCCCCGCCGAAAGACCACTCGGCGAGGGCGCGGAGGCGTTTTTTTCCGCATCCAGGATCAGGCCCTTCGCGACGTAGCCGGTCTGGAACGCCTCGAAGACCGGCCAGACGTCGAGGAGCGCGTCGACGCCCTCCGAGCTCACCACCAGCGGAGCGCCGTCGGCGTCGCCGACCCCCTCCCAGTCGAGCACGGCGCGGCGCGCGAGCGCCTTGGCCATGGCGAGCGCAAGCGCCTCTGGTGCTGCCGCCGCGGTTAAGGCCGCGACGGCGAGGTCGGCGCGGGCCGCGACCATCAGCGCGGTGGTAAGCGGGGCGAGGCGGATGCGCACGCCGTGGCCGAGATCGAGCCAGCGCGGCTCCGAAGTCAGGTCCAGTCGCAGCATGATCAGTAGTCCTCTACGTCGTTGACGAGGGTGGCGGTGCACATTCGGCCGAGCGTTGCGTCTCGGGCCGCCTGCCAGTCGAAGGTCGCCTGAACGCCCTGAGGGCCGGCGATCTCGATCCGCGGTCGCGGCAGGTAGACCGCGTGCACCGTGAAGGTGAAACTTTCGCCCGACGGCATCGCGTAGCCGAACTCGAGCTCGCAAGGGTCGCCGGCGATGGCCTGGTTGACGAGCACCTGGTCGGCGAAGCGAACCTCGACGCGGCCGGTGAGCGCTGCGATCGACGGATCGGCTCCTTCGATGCGGCCATCGCTGCGGATGGTCTCGATCCGGTCGAGGTTGTTGGCGTAGGTCACCTCGGCCGAGACCACGTTGCCGAGCGCCGTGCCGTTGCGGGTGATGCTGCCGTTGAAGTGGCCGAAGCGCTTCAGCCCCAATTCGGCCGGGGTGCCGGCGGCGGTCGTCGTGGCGACCGTCTCGCCCTGCGCAACCAGTCGCGCCGTCGCGGTCAGCAGTCCCGAGCGCTGCATCGACCAGCTGAGCTGGTCGAGCACGCAGCCCGAGTACATCGCGTACCGCGGCACCTCCGGCATCGCCGTCTCGATCGACAGCGATGGCAGCGTCCAGCCGCCGGAGCGAAACTCGTGCGTCCACGGCCCCGTGCCGGTGGTGATCGCGGCTCCAAAGGCCGCCTTCAGCCAGAAGCCGAAGGCCTCCGCGTCGATCGGCACGACCACGTCGCCGTCGGCGGTCACCGCATCCTTGATCGGTGCGCTCGGGTCGCGGCCGTAGCCGAGGAGCTCGGAGCTGAGCAGCGGCTGCTCGGAGCCGAGCGAGGTGCTGGCGAACGGCGCCCGGGTGTAGCCGCTGGCCGGGGCCGTGCCATAGACCGTCTCGAACGCGAGCGCCATCTGCGCCCGGGCGCCCTGTGCGCGTGCCATTTTGATGTCCTTCGGAGTTGTCGTTAGGGGGCCGGCCGGATCGGGTGTAGACTTGCCCGGCAGGCGCGGCTTTCACGTCGCCTGCGTTCAGCAGGAGAACGTCATGTATGCCGTGATCCGTAGTTTCCCGCAGATGCAGAATGTCGAAGAGGCCGGGCGGCTCGCCGAGACCGGCCTCGCGCCCATCCTGAAGCAGCAGCCAGGCTTCCGGGCCTACTACGTCATTCGACACGAGGGCGGTGGAGGCGGCTCCATCAGCCTCTTCGACAGCGCCGACAACGCCAAGGCGGCGCACGACCGCTCGCTGGCGTGGATCAAGGAGAACCTCGCGGGCATGATCGGAGACGCAGCGCCGGTGGTCACGATGGGCGAGGTCCTGGCCGAGGTCTCCGCCGAGGCCGTGGCGTAGCGGTCAGCCCCACCTTTGATGCGCCGGCCTAACCAAGCGGGTCGGCGCTCGCGTAGTGCAGCACAATCGGGATGACTGCTGCCTTTAGTGAGGCCGCGCCGTCGACCGCTAGGTCGACCGGCCGCGGTGCCTCTGCCTCGACCCAGTCGCAGAGACCGCCGAGGGTACGATCGGCTAGGAGCACGGTACTGACGCCGGCGGCTAGAACGTCGAAGGCGGCGTCACGGCCGCTACCGGTCTGCACGACCGAAACGACCTCGGAGCGGTGCTGGTAGTGGTAGCGCAGCGGCGAGAGGGTTAACGCGGGGTCGCCCGGGAAGCCGTCGCGCAGGATCAGCACGCCTGCGGAGGACGGTAACCGCTCGGGCACGACCTCCCCACGCAGGACGGGCGCAGGCTGGGTCTGCAACAGCGCGTGGAGCGCCTGCAGGATGGTTTCGCGGGTGGTGGGCATGGTGGCTCACTGGGTTCTAGGCTACACGACTTCCGGAGTCGGCCCGAAGCGGTCGAAGACCGTCAACTCATTGAGCAGGCGGTCGCGGGTTAATCACCAGCTTCTCCTTCGCCCCTCCACCAACGCGTTCGATGCGGTCGACGATCTCGATCTCCACCTCTGCTGTTGCCGCGTCGAACGAAGCAAGGAAAGAGCGGATCGTTCGCTCGGCGTCCTTTTGGAGTTCTGCGGCCTCGCATTCAGGCGTCGGAGCGATGAGAACGCGGATACCGCCGGGGATCTGCGTGAACTGATACTGCCGTATCGCAGCAATGCGCATGAGGATCGAACCCAGCCGACCGGCCGAGACATCGACGGACCCGCCCGTAGCAATCGGGACGTTCAGTAACTCCTCGCTTCGGCCTTCAATGTCAGCGATGCGGGCGAGGGGAGAGCCGCACGCGCATGGGCCATCCGCCATTACCAAAATGTCGGACAGCTCATAGCGGATGAGTGGAAGCACCGAGTTGGTGAGCGGTGTCACCAGGACCTTCGCGCCTCTGGCCCCCGGGGGAACCGGGTTGTCGCCCGCATCGACAACTTCGATCACGAGTAGGTCCTCAGCCACATGGATGCCTTGTGCCTTCTCGCATTCCTGGCCGATGACGCCGACTTCGGTCGCCGCATAGCCGTTTATCACCGACACGCCCCAGACGGCGCGCGCCAAGTCGCGCACGTCCTGCGTCAGCGTCTCGGCTACTGAGCGTATGAGCCGCGGGGCGATGTGGAGTCGACCCGCGCGCTGTTCCTCGGCCAAGCGGCGAAGGAACGAGGCGTAGGTGCTCAGGACCTCCGGCTGG
>JANOEW010000453.1:0-1734 GCA_031413475.1 Amaricoccus sp. | reverse complement strand
CGCGACTTCGCCGTCCTCGTTGCGCGGCACGAAATCCGGCGGCAGCGCGAGATCGAAGGCGAACAGCGTTTCCTGCTGCACGCCTTCCGGCACCTCGCGCAGGATGGCGATCGTGCCGCGCGCGACGGCGGTGCAGGCCAGCGCTGCCGGAATCCCCGCCTCCTCGCCCGCCTCGCGCACGAGCGTTTCCAGTGGATCAGCTTCCGCTGACATGCCGCCGCCGACCAGATTGTCGAGCAGGCCGGGATCGATCGGCTTCGTCGGGCTGCGGCGTGCGATCCACATCCGCGTCTCCCCCGCACCGGTGACGATCCCGTTGGCGTGCGCAGCGAAGGTCGTCAGGCCGAAGAAGCGCGCCGCCGCCCGCTCGATGTGGGCGAGTACCGGCCGTCCCCAGGCCTCCACGATCGCATAGCGCTCGTTGCGCCAGCCGCTGATGACGCCGGCGCGGGCGAGTCCTTCGGCAACTTCCGCGAGCGCGGCCGTCCGCGCCGCCACGGTGCCGAGCGCCGGCGCGAGCGCCAGTGCGTCGCGGTTCTTCAGGAAATGGCGCTTCCAGGGATCGAGATGCGCAAGCCTGTCGCGCCGTACCCAGCCGACCGCATGACCGCCGATGCGGAAGGCCGCGTATCGCCTGGCGTCGAATGCGCGGGCCGCCTGCGCGAGACGGTCGAGCGCTTCCCGGGTCAGCATGCCGGCGAGCGAAGGGCGGTCACTGCCTTCAAGCCTGCTTGCGCACGGCGGTCAGGAACTCGTCGAGAATCGGGGCCGGATCGAGCACCCCGTCGTCCGCCGGGCGGTGAAACTCGGGGTGCCACTGCACGCCCAGCACGTAGCTGCGCCCGTTCCAGCGCACCGCCTCGGGAACCCGGTCCGGCAGCGACCATGCCTCCACGGTGAGTTCGCGGCCCAGCGTCTTCACGCCCTGATGATGGATGGAGTTCACCCGCGCCGTGTGCAGCGCCGGATACAGGCGGGCGAGCCCGCTCGCCGGCTCGATGGCGATGTCGTGAAACGTCTTTTCGTACGACTGCTCGTTGTGATGGTCGATGGCGTCCGGATGGTCGGTCTTGAGGTCCTGATAGAGCGTCCCGCCGAACACGACGTTGATCAACTGCGCCCCGCGGCAGATGCCGAGCACGGGCTTCTTCGCCTCCATGAACTCGTGGACGAGCTCCATCTCGTACACATCGCGGATGCGGTCGCCTTTCCAGTCCGGGCGGGACGCCTCCTCGCCATAGCTTTCGGGCGCGACATCGGCCCCGCCTTGCAGCACGAGGCCGTCGAGGTGCCTGACGTAATCGGAGAGCCGAATGTTGCTGCGATGGATACGGCCGTCCTTGTCGACGGACGGCACCATGAACACCAGCACGTCGCGCGACATGACCCAGTGGGTCACCGACTGTTCGAGATACTGCAACGTGCGGCGCTGCACGCCCTTGCCCGCGGGATCCGGATGGTAGATCCGCGCCGAAATCCCGATCTTGAGCGGCTTCACGCCCGACCTCACCGCGCGGAAGCGGGCTCGGCGAGCAGCCGTTCGATCTGGCGCGTCAGGCGCGAGTCGGTCGGCGTCACCGACGTTTCGAAACCTGAAACCCTGGCCCCGCTGCGATCGATCAGATACTTGTGGAAATTCCAACGCGGCGCGCCGCCGCCCGCATGAGCACTTTGGTGGCGGGGACGGCTTTGAGCAATTGGCGGGTGGCCTCCAAACCATTGAGGAGCGGCATC
>JANOEW010000452.1:0-9236 GCA_031413475.1 Amaricoccus sp. | reverse complement strand
ATCCGGCGGCGTTCTTCGCGCCGACGCTGCACCGCATCCGCCGCCAGCCGCCCGATCCATCGGACATAGCCGCCGCGGCCGCGCTGGTCGGTGCGGCGCAGCGGCCGCTGATCATCGCCGGCGGCGGCGTGCAGTACTCCGGCGCCGCGACTGAGCTCGCCGCCTTCGCCGAGACGCACGACATCCCGGCGGTCGAGACCATTGCCGGGCGCGCGAACCTGCTGGCGACGCATCCGCTGAACATGGGGGCGGTCGGCGTCACCGGGTCCGACAGCGCGAACACGCTGTCGGCCGAGGCGGACCTGATCCTCGCGGTCGGCACGCGGTTGCAGGATTTCACCACCGGCTCCTGGAGCGCCTTCGACCAGGGGGCCCGAATCGTCACGATCAACGTCGGGCGGCATGACGCGGGCAAGCACCGCGCGCTCGGCGTGGTGGGCGACGCGGCGGTGTCCCTCACGGCGCTGGGCCATGCGCTGGTGGGCCATCGCGCGCCGCCCGCCTGGAGCGCGCACGGCCGCGCGCAGCGCGCCGCCTGGGACGCCTACGTCGCGGACAACGTGCGACCGGGGAACCGCCCGAACTCCTACGCGCAGGCCATCGGCGTGGTGAACGCCCTGTGCGATCCACGCGACCGGGTGGTAGCCGCCGCCGGCGGGCTGCCGGCCGAACTGGCGGCGAACTGGCGCACGCTGGGGATCGGCACGGTCGACATCGAGTTCGGCTTCTCCTGTATGGGTTACGAGATCTCGGGCGGCTGGGGCGCGCGGATCGCCCAGCTCGAGACCGAACCCGACGCGGACACCATCGTGTTCATCGGCGACGGCTCGTACCTGCTGATGAACTCGGACCTCTACTCCACCGTGCTCACGGGGCAGAAGCTGATCGTGCTGGTGCTCGACAACGGCGGCTTCGCCGTCATCAACAAGCTGCAGAAGAACACCGGCAACGCCGGCTTTAACACGCTCATCTCCAACACCCCGACCGTCACCAACCCGGTTGCGGTGGACTTCGAGGCCCATGCCCGCGCTATGGGGGCGCTGGCGGAAACCGTCGCGTCGCCGCAGGCGCTGGGCGAGGCGTTCCTGCGCGCCAAGGCGGCGGACCGGACCTATGTGATCGTGATGCAGGTGGACGCCCATGACGGCTGGACCGAGCAGGGCCACGCCTGGTGGGAGGTCGGCGCGCCGGAGGTCAGCGCGCGCGCCGAGGTGCTCGCGGCGCGCCACGGGCAGGCCGCGGGCCGCGGCCGCCAGCGCAAGGGGCTCTGATGGACCTGAGCGCCCGTCTGGCGTGGGGTCCGATCCTCGTCATCGGGCGCGCGGGCATGGATTTCTACGCCGATCCGCCGGGCGCGGAAATCGAGGCCGCAACGCGGTTCGAGGCCTGTCTCGGAGGATCCTCGGCCAACATCGCCGCGGGCATCGTCCGGCAGGGCGGCGCCGCGGCGCTGGTCACCTGCGTCTCGGACGATGCGGTGGGGGGGTTCTGCCTCGCGGCGCTCGACCGGTTCGGGATCGACCGGCGGCACGTGCGATCCGTGACCGGCGAGGCGCGCACCTCGCTCGCGGTGATAGAGACGCGGGCCCCGACCTGCCAGTCGGTGATCTATCGCAACAACGCGGCGGATTTCGCCATGGACCGCACGGATGTTGCCGCACTCGATTACGCGGGGGCCGGGGCGATCGTCACCACCGGCACCGTCTTTGCCGCCGAGCCGTCGCGCGACGCCGCCTTTCATGCCTTCGATCTGGCCCGGGCGGCGGGCGCGCCGCTGATCTTCGACATCGATTACCGGCCTTATTCCTGGCCTTCGGCGGCGGTGGCGGCCGAGGTGCTGACCCGGGCGGCGCGGCTCAGCGACATCGTGATCGGCAATGTCGAAGAATTCGACTTCGCCGCCGGCGTGCAGGGCGCGGGGCTGACGCTGGCGCGGGACTTCGCGCGAGGGGGCGCCGTTATCGTGGTCTACAAGATGGGCGCGGAGGGTGCGATCACCCTGACGCCGGAGGGCGAGGTTCGCACCGGCATCTATCCGGTCGCGGCGCTGAAGCCGACCGGCGCGGGCGACGCGTTCCTATCCGGGTTCGTCATGGCGCTGATCCAGGGCCGCCCCCTGCGCGAGGCTGTGCTGCGCGGCTCGGCGGCGGCCTCCATCGTCGTCGCGCGCGTGGGCTGCGCCCCGGCGATGCCGACGTTGCCCGAGCTTCTGGCGTTCCTCGAGAGCCACCCCGGACCCACGAACCCGAAAGACGCCCATGCATATTCCGCCGTTTGACAACCGCAACGCGCCGATCGTCGGACCGGATCACCCGGTGGTTCCGCTCACCTATTTCAACATCGTGCGGCTGCGCCGGGGCGAGCGGTTCGACTACCGCGTGCCGAACTACGAGACCTGCGTGGTTCCGGCCACGGGCACGGTGGACTTGGCCGTAGGCGACGCGCTGTTCGCGGCGGTAGGCAATCGCGGCGTGGATGTCTGGGACGGCGAGCCGGAGGGCGTCTACGTCCCGACCGACGCCGCCGTGACGCTGACCTGCGTCAGCGCGACGGCGGAGGTGTTCGTCGCGGGGGCAAAATACGACCGCGCGCTTGCGCCGTTCGTGGTGCGGGCGGACGAGATCGATCTGGTGCAATACGGCTCGGACGACACCAAGACTCACCGCAAGATCAAGCACATCCTCGGGCAGAGGTATCACGACCGGGTCGGGCGGCTGCTGGTGTCGGAGTTGTTCACCGTGGGCGCGGGCGGCTGGTCCGGTTTCCCGAGCCACAAGCACGACACCGACCGGCCGCCGGTCGAGACGCGCCACGACGAGACCTACAACTTCCGCTTCCGCCCGAAGCATGGCTCGGGGATGCAGATGCTCCAGCGCGAAGAAGGTCTGGCGGGGGACGCCTATCACATCGTCGACGGCTCCACGATCTGCCTCGACAAAGGCTATCACCCCTGCGCGGTGCTGCCGGGCTACGAGATGTACTACTTCACCATCCTCGGCGGGCTGTCCCAGCGCAGCCTGATCCAGTTCTTTCAGCCGAGTCATGCCGGCCAGATCGAGACGATCCCCGGCATCAAGGACATGATCGCGGCGTTCCGATGACGCTGGCGACGCTCCGCGACGTGCTGACGCCCGCCTGCGCCCAAGGCTATGCGGTGCTGGGCGTCGTTGTGCTGGGCTGGGAAGACGCCTGCGCCTATGTCGCGGCGGCCGAGGCTGAGGGCGCGCCGATCATCCTGCAGGCGGGTCCGGGGTGCCGGGCGCATACGCCGCTGCCGGTGCTGGCGGCGATGCTGCGCACGCTGGCGGAAGCGGCGCCGGGTCCGGTGGTGGTGCACCTCGACCATGGGTATGCGCTCGACGAGTGCCTTGCGGCCATCGACCATGGGTTCACCTCGGTGATGTTCGACGGCTCGAACCTGCCCCTGGTGGAGAACATCGCTAAGACGGCGCGTCTGGTCGCGCGGGCGCATGCGGCGGGCGTGTCGGTCGAGGCGGAGGTGGGGTCGGTCGGCTACGCCAAAGGGGTCGCGTCGAGGCCCACGGACCCGGCGGAGGCGGCGGCGCTGGTCCGCGAGACCGGCGTCGACGCGCTGGCGGTGTCGGTGGGCAACCTGCACTTGCAGCAGGGGCCGGAGGCCCGGATCGATCTCGGCGCGCTGCGCGCCGTCGAGGCGGTGACGGATGTGCCGCTGGTCCTGCACGGCGCGTCGGGCATTCCGCACGCCATGCGGGTGCGCCTGGCGCGCGAGACGCGGGTGAGCAAGTTCAACGTCGGCACCGAACGGCGCATGGCCTTCGGGCGGGCGCTGCGCGACGTGCTGGCGCGGGACGCCGCAGTGTTCGACCGGATCGCCATCCTGCGCGAGACGGTCGCGCCGATGCGCGAGACGCTGCGGCCGCTGATCCGGGCGGTCGGGCCGGACATCCAGGTCGCGGACAGGTAGCCAACTGGTTAACATGGATAAGATTATTATTCAAAAACAAAGCATTAACACTGTGTCCGCGCGCGGACAGCTTCGCGACAAATGGGGCGCGAACGGCGTTCCGACAGACCCCGAGAGGAGGATTCGATGACTCCCTTGACGAAATCCGCGCCTCGGTTGCCGTTTCCCGTCTCCACGGTCTGCTTCGGCACCTCGCCGCTGGGCAGCATGCCCGACACCTACGGTTACGAGGTCGGCGAGGAGCGGGCTCGCGACACGCTGCGCGCGATCTTCGGCCTCGGCGCCTGCTTCATCGACACCTCGCGCAACTACGGCATGGGCCGCAGCGAAGCACGGGTCGGCGCGGTGATCGCCGAACTGGGCGGCCTGCCCCAGGGCGCGGTGCTCGCGACCAAGATCGACCGGGCCATGGACACCAACCAGCTGGACGCGGACCGGGTGCGGCGTTCGGTGGAGGAAAGCCTCGCGGCGCTGCGGGTGGACCGGCTGCAGATCCTGCATCTGCACGACCCCGAATACTGCCGCGACCTCGGCGAGATCACCGGCAAGGGCGGCGCGCTCGACGAACTCTTCAAGCTGCGCGACGAGGGGCTGGTGGATGCGGTGGGGCTCGCCATGGGCAAGCTGCCGCTGATGATGGAGATCCTGCCGAACTGGGATTTCGACGCGCTGGTCAACCACAACCGCTTCACCCTGCTCAACCGCGAGGCCGAGGCGATGTTCGACCACGCCCACGGCCGCGGCATCGCGATCTTCAACGCGGCGCCCTACTGCGGCGGCATCCTCGCCAAGGGCACCGGCGCCACCTCGCGCATCACCTACATGGAGGCCTCCGAGGAGCAATTGGCCGGGGTGCGGGCGATCGAGGCGGTGTGCGCGAGGTACGACGTGCCGCTCGGCGCGGTGGCGCTGCAGTTCTCGATGCGCGATCCGCGCGTCACCTCGACCATCGGCGGCGTGTCCAAACCCGAGCGGGTGTACGAGACCATGGCCTGGGCGCAATTCGACATCCCGAAGGCGGCCTGGGACGACCTGCTAGCGCTGCCGTTCAGCAGCGCCGATCCCGAAGCCGGCCGGGAATATCTGCCATGCTGAGGATCGTCTCGCTCGACGACATCTGATATGACATGCGAGGGTATCGTCCCGGACGGCCGTCCGTCCGGGACGTTTTGTCAGTGCGAGCGTTTGCGGGCCATCTGGGTGTCGATCGCCGCCTCGAACGCCTTCGCATCCCAGCCTTCGGCCAGCGCCGTGCGCATGACGTCTTGCTGGCTCGGGGGGGCCATGCCGCCCAGCGGGCTGTCGATGTCGAGGTTGGCCGGGAAAGGATAGCCCTCCGCGGTCGCCGCGATCACGGTCTCGACCTCCTGCGCGGTCAGGACGCCCGTCGCCGCCATCGCCTTGAGCGGGCCAAAGACCGCCTTCGAGATCCGCGTGCGGTCGACGATCTCGATGGAGCGGCCGTAGGCCGAGCCGATCTGGAGCAGGTTTGCGAAGCGCTGGGTGTCGGTCGTCAGGTTGTCGCCCGCCGCGTGGAAGGTCGCCGGGTTGAAGAACAGAAGGTCTCCCTTCTCCAGCGGCAGCTGCACGTAGTTCGCCTCGAAACAGGCGCGGAACTCCGGCAGATGCACCGCGAGGTAGCCCGGCAGATAGCTCTGGGAATAGGGCAGCATCTTGGTCGGGCCCGAGGCGATGGGCATGTCGCAATGCGCGATCGCCCCCTGCAGCGTCAGGCTCGCCGACAGCTGGTGCTGGGACGCCGGATAGTGGGCCAGTTGGCCCACCGTCTGGAAGCCCATATGATAGTCGCGGTGCGCCGTCTGCGCCTTGCCGCCGGGGCGCACCACGTTGACCTGCGCGGTAAGCTGATAGGCCTTGCCGAGCCAGGATTCCGCGACCATGCGCAGCAAGTCGTTGGCGTTGTAGCGCGCATAGACCTCCGGCGCGCGCATGCAGAGCTTCTCGTGGGCGTTCCACACCCGGCTATTGGCCCCGGCGGCAGCGAAGTGATCGCCGCTCGACGTGCCGGCCTCCGCCTCCTCGCGGATGATGTCGGTGAGGATCGCGGTCACCTCGTCGATCAGCCCGAGGTCGGCATAGCCGCCGCGAATTGCGACGATGCCCGGGCCGTCGCGGAAGGCTCGGTTCCATTCCGCCATGACCGCGCGCGCGGAGCCGACGTCGGACGCCTTCGCTCGCAGTCGCGCGCCGTCGTAGACGGGGATGTTGCGGGCGATCTCGGCGGCGCCAGGGTAATCGGCGGGCCGCGTCTCCTGCGCGATATGCGCTTCGAAGTCCTCGATCCGGCAGGACGACGCGTCCAGCCAGACAGGGAAATCGCGGGGTGTCTGGTCGAGCATGGCGGGGGTCACCTCCTGTAATCTCTAAAAATCCATTAGGCGGCCGCGGCCGCCCGCTCAGCCGCTCAGCCCGCTTTGCGCAGCAGGAACCGCTGGATCTTGCCGCTCGGCGTCTTGGGCAGCGCCGCGACGAAGGCGACCTCGCGCGGATAGGCGTGGGCGCCGAGCCGGCCGCGCACGTGCAGGCGCAACTCCTCGGCAAGCGCATCGGACACGTTCTGCCCCTTGAACAGAACGACGAAGGCCTTGACGATCTGCCCGCGCGCGGCATCCGGCTTGCCGACCACGGCGGATTCCAGCACCGCCGGATGTTCGATCAGGCAGCTTTCCACGTCGAACGGTCCGATGCGGTATCCCCCCGAACTGATCACGTCGTCGCTGCGGCCCACGAAAGTGAAAACGCCGTCCGCGTCCCGCACCACCGTGTCGCCGGTCAGGTAGAAGTTGCCGGTCCAGCCCTGGCCCTCGCGCCCGAGATAGCCCGGAAAACAGAACAGCGGCGAGCGCGTCCGGTCCACCGCCAGCATTCCCGGCTCGCCCGAAGGCAGCACGTCGCCCGCCGCGTTGACCACCTCGAGCACGAAACCCGGCATCGCCCGGCCCGTGGCCCCGAGCTTCACCGGGTGGGTCAGGCCGTGATGGTTCATCAGCGCCATGCCAATCTCGGTCTGGCCGTAGTGGTCGTGGAGCGGACAGCCGAGCCGCTCGTCGAACCAGCGGATCACCTCGGGGTTCAGCGGCTCGCCAGCGCTGCTCGCCACGCGCAGTTTCCCGCGCGTCGCCTCCGCCGCCTCGCCGGCGGCGATCATCAACCGATAGGCGGTCGGCGCTCCCGCGAAGTTGGTGATCCCGTGCCGCGCGATCATCTCGCAGGTCTTCTCGACCGTGAACGGCCCCTCGTAGAACGTCGTCGCGTGGCCGAGCAGCAGCGGGCCGATCACTGCGTAGTAGAGCCCGTAGGCCCAACCAGGATCTGCGATGTTCCAGTACCGGTCCTCGGGCCGCAGGTCGAGACCGTAGATGACATAGGCCGCGAAGGCCGGAAGCGCGGCCAGCGGCACACCCACGCCCTTCGGCGCGCCGGTCGTCCCGGAGGTGAACAGCATCAGGAACAGGTCCCCGCCCTTGCGCAGGACCGGCTCAAACACGTCGGGCTGCTCCGCCAGCGCCGCGTGGAAGTCGATGTCCCTCGCCGCCGCCCCCCCGAGAGTGACGACCGGCGGACAGTCCTCGACGTCGTCGAGCTTCGGGCGGTTGGCGGCGTCGGTCACCACCAGTCGCGGCTGCGCGCCGGCCAGCCGCTGCGCGATCGCCTTCGGCCCGAACGCAGTGAACAGCGGCTGGTACACCGCGCCTGCCCGCAGCGTACCCAGGATGACCGTCAACAGCTCCGGAATCCGAGGCAGCAGCCCCGCCACCCGGTCGCCCGGCCCGATCCCCTGTGCGCGCAGAAGGTTGGCGAAGCGCGCGGAGTCCCGCTTCAACTCGGCGAAGCTCACGTCGCGGCGGCGCCCTTGGATCCCCTCCCAGCGGAGCGCGACCGCGTCACCCGAGGCGTGGCGGTCGCAGCACTCGACGCAGGCGTTCACGCCCGAGCGGAGGTCGCCATCCAGCATCGCCTCCAGCGCGGCCGGATCGAACCCGGCATGGAACGCGGCGTAGTCGGGCCGAGGAGTCCGCATCATAGCATAATTTCCCCAAGTGGCCTGCGGTTCTGGCTCAGCCTTGCCAGAAACGGCTTTTTTATCAAGCGTCCCGATGGCGCCTGCCACTGGCATGCCCATCGGATGCCGCTATGGAAGTGTCGAGTTCCGGGAACGGGTCGGCGATGCAACCGGTTGCAAGGCGACCGCGTTTCGTGCTTAAACTGGAGCAGTGGCCGCGCGCACAGGTCGGCTGCACGAAAAAGTTCCGGGAGGACGGATTAAATGAAAACGCTCAACAATCTCGCGCTCGCCGCGGCGGTCATCGCCACGCCGATGATCGGCGGCGTCACGGTGGCGCAGGCCGAAGGCGAGAAATACGTGCTGATCAGCCATGCGCCAGACAGCGACAGCTGGTGGAACACCATCAAGAACGCGATCGCGCTCGCGGGCGAGCAGCTCGACGTCGAGGTCGAATACCGCAATCCGCCCACCGGCGACATCGCCGACATGGCTCGGATCATCGAGCAGGCCACCGCCTCGCAGCCCGACGGAATCATCACCACGCTCGCGGATTTCGACATCCTCAAGGGTCCGCTGCAGGCGGCGGTCGACCAGGGGATCGACGTGATCATCATGAACTCCGGCACCCCCGAGCAGGCGCGCGAGGTCGGCGCGCTGATGTACGTGGGCCAGCCCGAATACGACGCGGGCCTCGCGGCGGGCAGGCGCGCCAAGGACGACGGCGTCACCTCGTTCCTCTGCGTCAACCATGTGATCTCGAACCCGATCGTCGCGGAGCGGTGCAGCGGCTTCGCGGACGGGCTCGGCGTCGAGCTCGGTTCCTCGATGATCGACAGCGGGCAAGACCCGGCCGAGATCAAGAATCGGGTGCTCGCGTATCTGACCGCCAATCCCGACACCGACGCCGTCCTGACGCTCGGGCCCACCTCCGCCGACCCCACGATCCTCGCGCTCGAGGAGAACGGCATGGCGGGCGAGATCTATTTCGGCACATTCGATCTCGGCGAGGAAATCGTCAAGGCGATCAAGTCGGGCGTGATCCAGTGGGGCATCGACCAGCAGCCGTTCCTGCAGGGCTACCTGCCGGTGGTGATCCTGGCCAACTACGACCGGTTCGGCGTGCTGCCGGGCAACAACATCAACTCGGGTCCGGGCTTCGTCACCAAGGACGCGCTTGGGATGGTCGAGCAGTTCGCCGGCGAATACCGCTGAGGGTCTACGGGTGCAGGGCCGGGGGGCGCGGTTTGGGCGCCCCGCCCAGCC
>JANOEW010000451.1:0-13665 GCA_031413475.1 Amaricoccus sp. | reverse complement strand
CGTGGGTCTGTGGTTCGAGCTGCCGCGCCTCGCGCTCGGCGTGCTGGTGCTGCAGGTCTCCACCCCGGTCGCGGTCACGTCCTACATGCTCGCGACCAAGTACAAGGCCCGCCCCGACGAGGTCGCCGGCCTCGTCGTCGTCTCCACGCTGATGTCCGTGATCGCCATTCCGGCCACGCTGGCGTTCTTCGTCTGAACTTCGTCTGATCCGGGGGTTGATTTTCGCCGGGATTCCGGCATGATTAGCGCCGACGTGCGACAAGACACGCGAGCAGTCCAGAGGCAGGTCATCCCGGTGCGACGGTGCCACTACGCCCTTTTCGCCGCCCTTGTGGCGCTCAGTTCCTGCGCCGGCACGGAGAATCCGCCCAGCTCGGTGGCCGACGCCTGCCGGATGCAGACCGAGCGTCCGCACTGGTTCCGCGCCATGAAGAAGACCGAATCGAAATGGGGCGTGCCGGTATCGGTGCAGCTCGCGACCATCTCGCGCGAATCGGGTTTCGTCGCCGACGCCCGCCCGATGAAGAAGACCCGCGGCTTCCTGTTCAGCCGCAACGTGCCGCGCTCGTCGGCCTACGGCTACGCGCAGGCGATCGACGGCACCTGGGACTGGTATCTGCGCGAGACCGGCCGCCGCCGCGCCGACCGCACCGACTTCGCCGACGCCTCCGACTTCATCGGCTGGTACATGAACCTCAACAGCCGCATGAACGGCGTCTCCGCCCAGGACGCCTACAACCAGTACCTCGCCTATCACGAAGGCCAGGCCGGCTTCGCCCGCGGCAGCCACCGCGGCAAGGCCTGGCTGCCGCCGGTCGCCCGCGACGTGGAATCCTGGGCCAGCCGCTACGAGTCCCAGCTGCAGCGCTGCCCGATCCGCGGCTGAAGGTTGCCGATCCCCCGCTGATCGCCCTACCATCGCGCGCTTGGAAACAATAAGGCGCGCCCGATGGATCGGCTGACCGAGATGGAGGCCTTCGTGCGGGTCGTCGACCACGGCGGCTTCACCGACGCCGCCCGCAAGATGGGCGTCTCCAAGTCCGCCGTCTCCAAGCATGTCGCCGCCCTCGAGGCCCGGCTCGCCGTCAGGCTGCTCAACCGCACCACTCGCCGCGTCAGCCCGACCGAGCTCGGCCTCGCCTACTACGACCGGGCGCGCGTCGTGCTCGCCGACGCGGTCGAGGCCGACAGCATGGTCACCGCCATGCAGGCGACGCCCAAGGGCGCGCTGCGAGTCTCGGCCCCGGTCAGCTTCGGCGTTGGCCAGCTCTCGCCCGCGGTGGCGCGGTTCCTCGCGGCCTTCCCGGAGGTCGACGTCAACCTGGTGCTCGACGACCGCTACGTGGAGCTGGTCGCCGAAGGCTTCGACCTCGCGATCCGGATCGGCGTCCTGGCGGACAGCTCGCTCAAGGCGCGCAGGCTCGCCGAGGCGCGCCTGCTGCTCGTCGCCTCGCCCGGCTACCTTGCCGCGATGGGCGCGCCGCGCAGCCTCGACGACCTCGGCGCGCACCGGCTGCTGCACTATTCCAACCTCTCCACCGGCAACTTCTGGCGGCTGCGCGGCCCCGGCGGCGAGGAGCGGCACATCCGCGTCGGCGGCCGCCTGACCGCGAACAACGGCGACAGCCTGCTGGTCGCCGCCGAGGCCGGCCTCGGCATCGCGCTGCAACCCAGCTTCATCACCGGCGACGCCCTCGCCACGGGCCGCCTCGTCGAGGTGCTGCCCGATCGCGCCGCCGACGTCCTCGGCGTCTACGCCCTCTACCCCCAGGGCCGGTTCCCTCAGCCGAAGCTGCGCGCCTTCGTCGATTTCCTCGCGGAACATTTCCGCGGCAAGGGTCCCGAGCGCTGGACCGATTGATTTTGCGTGCTCGAGGCGATCGCCGGCAATCCCGCCTCCGGCGTCCATCTCGACGAAGCCCTCGCCAGGTGGCGCACCCGACACGGAGGACGCGGCCAGATGCTCACGGTGGTGTTTCGACCCGATCTCGAAGCGCGGCTGATCTATATCGCACTCATCGCCTTCGGCCGGCGCAACTGGCTCGACGAAGCCGCCGGTCGGCGCGGCTTTTCGGGCTGATCATCGGCCCGGTCTCGGATCAGTCGAGCCGGTCCTCCGCGAACAGATAGACCACGACCCCCGCGAGCAGCAGCAGTCCGAAGAACAGGAACAGCGCGCCGAACGCCGCTTCGGGCGACGCCCCCGCGGCCAGCCGCGCCTCGAACAGCCGTGCGCTCGCGATCTGCAGCACGCCCGCGCCCCCGATCGCCAGCAGGTTGGCGAAGGTCACCCCCCGCCCCAGCAGATGCGGCGGGAAGTAACAGCGCGCGTGCGCCATCACCAACGGGAAGGACGAGCCGAAGAACCCCAGGGCCGCCAGCAGCAGCGTCGCGGTCGCGACACCCGCCGCCGGCGCGAGGCCCAGCGCCACCAGCGCGATCCCGGCCGCCAGGTTCCCCGCCACCAGCACCCATTTGCGCGTCCCGAAGATCCGGTCCGCCGGCCCGTAGGCGAAGTTGCCGAGGATCATCGCTCCGGCCATCCACAGCGTCACCGTCCCGATCCCGCCCGCGTCGAGTCCGAAGACCGCCTCGAGATACGGCCCGGCCCACAACCCCCGCACGCCCGCCGCTGGCCCGTAGTTCACGATCAGCAGCGGGACCATCAGCCAGAACGCCCGCACCCGCAGCAGATCGCGCAGCCCGCCGCCGCGGTGCGTCTCCGGCGCGGCGGGCGCCGGGTCGCGCACGAACGCGTAGAGCCCCGCCGCGACGGCGACCGACGCCGCCGCCAGCGCCCACAGCGCCGCCCGCCAGCCGATCGCCTCCACGGCCCAGGCCATCGGCGCCGCGCTCGCCAGGTTCCCCGCCGAGCCGAGCCCGATCAGCAGCCCGGCGAGGCTGGCAAACGCCGCCGGCGGAAAGCTGCGCGCAAAGATGAAGAACGAGGCCATCAGCACCGGCGCGCAGCCGACCCCGATCAGCGCCATCGCCGCGACGACCGCCGCCGGGGTCTGCGCCGTCGCGAACAGCGCCGCGCCGCCGCCACCGCCAAAGGCGAGCAGCGCCGCCGCCGTGCGCCGCGGCCCGATCCGGTCCAGCGCCACGCCGACCGGCAGCTGCATCGCCGCGAACGCCGCGAACCACAGCCCCGAGGCGAGCGCCAGATCCGCCGCCGTCGCGCCGAGCTCCGCCCCCAGCACCGGCGCGAGCACCGCGAGAAACGCGCGGGAGAACTGGCTCAGCATGTAGGCGAGCAACAGAACGACAAAGCCCGCCCGCATGTTCGGTGGTCCCTCGATCCGATTGACCGTCGCCCACGCGCCCAACGCGCTTTCAGTGAGCCCGCACGTGCTACTCCGGGTCCGGCAAGATGTCGACTGCGCTCGCCTTGAGATTGGTTCGATTGAGATAAAACAACTGGAAGTTGCTACTTGCCCCAGTGCCGCGTTCGCTCGGTCGGCTTTGTCAGAGCCTATTGCTTGCACTTTAAAGTTAGGCTAAAAATTGTTATTATTTTGATCATCCTTTTTTTCGGAGTGAAGCGTGTTCGTGTCACCTTGACTGCCCAATCTGTTTTCTGAACGGACGACGGGATGTGCGGCATCGTTGGAACAACCGCGCTGGCCGAGCCTGCTGCCGTGCGCTGCCTCATCGGCGAGATGGCTCTGGAAATTGCGCACCGCGGTCCCGATTCGAGCGGTCTTTGGACCAGTTCAATGGGATCCTCCAACGCGACATTGGGACTCGGTCACCGACGACTCGCGATCATCGACCTCAGCGAAGACGCGAATCAGCCCATGCACCGCGGGCTCGGCCGAGGGCCCGATGGCGAGGATTTGACGGTCGTTTTCAACGGAGAGATCTACAATCTTGTCGAGCTCAGAGATGAACTCGCCTCGGTCGGATACGTCTTTCACACCAACTCCGATACCGAATTGCTCTTGGCCGCCTACGCACATTGGGGAACCGACTGCCTGAACCGGTTCCGCGGAATGTTCGCGTTCGCGCTCTGGGATGCGCCACGCGGCGAACTCTTGCTTGCTCGCGATCCGTTTGGAAAGAAACCGTTACTATACTTCCTCCATGACAATCAAATCGCCTTTGCCTCTGAGTTATCCGCACTTTTAAGACATCCAGAGATTCGGGCCACAGTCGATGCCGAAGCCATCAGCTTCTATCTTCGTTACAAGTATGTACCTGGAGGCGCGACTCTCGTCGCGGGAGTACGCGAGGTACCGCCAGGACACAAAGCGATCTGGCGCGACGGATCGCTCAGCGTCCGAAGGTACTACGCCCCGCCCACTTGGGTCGCCCCGGAGGACCGATTGCCTTGGCGGAACTCCACCGTCTCGGACTTCCGAGGCGAATTGACAGAGGCCGTGCAGTTGCGGATGCGGTCCGACGTGCCGCTCGGTGCGTTTCTGTCCGGTGGGATCGACAGTTCCGCTATTGTTGCGCTCATGACAGAGCTGTCCGGGCAGCCCGTCAAGACCTTCTCGGTCGGCTTCAAGGAGGATCGTTTCTCAGAGCTTTGGGCAGCGCGCCTCGTAGCGGAGAGGTTCCGCTCCGACCACCATGAGCTGGAGATCGGCCCATCGGGCTTGCTCGAGAGCTTCGAAAGGGCGACCCGTCACCACGGGGCTCCGCTCGCTGAGATGTCCGACATTCCATTCTTCTTGCTTTCACGGCTTGCAGGCCAGACCGTCAAGGTCGTGCTGAGTGGCGAAGGCTCTGACGAGCTCTTGGCAGGTTACCCCAAGTACTGGGGGGACATATACATAGGCAGAGCGCAGAGCGTTATGCCGCAAGCCTTGCTCGGCCCGCTTTGTCGCGCACTGATCCCGAGGCTCGGCTATCGCGGACGCCGGCTCCAGCTCATGCTCCGCGCGCTGGCCGAGCCGAGCTTTACGAAGCGTCAGGCAGGCTGGTTCGGCCCAATGAGCGCTGCCGAGACGCGCCGGCTCTGCCCAGGCCTGCCGAACCCCGATCCGGAGTTCGCTTGGGACCTCGATCCTGGGCCGGAGGCGGACCAATTGCAGCGCGCGCTGCTCTTCGACAAGACCAACTGGATGCCCGGCACCCAGCTCGGTCGGAGCGACCGGATGAGCATGGCCGCTTCGGTCGAGGCCCGCATGCCTTTCACCGATGTCAAGCTGTGCAGCTTCGTCGCGCGACTGCCGTCCGCAGCCCTTCTGAAGAAGCGCGTCGGCAAACAGATCCTGCGTCGCGCCATGGCGACCACGCTGCCAGAACCGGTCCTCGCCCGGCCAAAGTGGGGTTTCAAGGTTCCGGTCCACGAATGGTTGCGCTCTGAGATGCGGCCATACGTTCACGATATGCTGTTATCGACCACCGCGCGGACGGCAACCTGGTGCGATCCGAAGGCGTTGCGCGAGTTGGTGGCCGAGCACGAAAGCGCCAAGCGGAACCGGGAACGGGAGCTCTGGTCGTTACTCTCGCTCGAGGTCTTCCTCCGGACGCTGCCATAGACAGGCGAAGCCATTCAAAGCTTTGCCACCGATGCGGTCCCGCCGTGCAGATCGTCACAACCGAACTGGTGATACTGTAGTCGAGCATTCGGTGTGCCTCACCGTGCCTGCGCGTGGTACTCCGGGTTCGGCCGCATGTCGACCGCGCTCGCCATCCGGTTGGACATGTTGAAGAACGCCGCCACCGCCGCCACGTCCCAGATGTCGCGGTCCGATAGCCCCTCCGCCCGCAGCGCTTCCCGGTCCGCCTCGCCGATCTCCGCGCTCGCCCGCGTGACCCGGACGGCGAACGCCAGCATCGCCCGCTGCCGTGCCGGCAGCTCCGCCGCCCGCCAGTTCATCGCCAGCGTCTCGCCGAGAACCGGGTCTCCCGACAACGCCCGCACCGCCGCCCCGTGCGCGGTCAGGCAGTAGAAACACCGGTTCTCCGCCGACACCACCACCGCGATCATCTCGCGTTCCAGCTTGCTCAGCCCGCCCGGCGCCAGCATCAGCTCGTTGTACATGCCCGCGAAAGCGTCGAGCTTGGCGACGTCGAAGGCGTAGGCGCGCAGCACGTTCGGCACCAGCCCGAGCTTCTCGACGCACTTGTCGAAATACGCCTGCGTCGCCTCGGACAGCGGCTCGACCTGTGGCAGGTCCAACGCGGTCGGTCGGTCCATCGGTCGGTCCATGGCTCAGCCCTCCTGCGGCGCGAGGCGGTAGTGATACCGCGCCGCCTCGGCCATGCCCAGCCGCCCATAGAGCGCGCGCGCCGGCGCGTTCGCCGCGGTCACCGCCAGCGCCAGCGTTTCCGCCCCCCGCTCCTGCGCCCAGGCCGCCGCCGCCCGCGCCAGCAGCGTCCCGAGCCCCCGCCGTTTCGCCTCCGGGGCGACCTCGACCGCATGCAGAACCGCGACGCCGCCCGCGACGGCGACGAAACCGCAGGCCCGCGGCCGGTCCCCCAGCCGTCCCAGCAGCCAGGCCCTCGGTCCCGGCGCACGATCCATCACCGCGCGCCGCGCCGCCCCGATCCCGCCCGCCTCCCAGATCGCCGCCATGCAGGCGAGCGGCCCCGCGCAGTCGATCGCCTCCTCCGGAACCTCGGCCGGAGCCAGCGCCGCCGACGGGGCCGTCAGGATCAGCGACGGATCGCCGATCACATAGCCCCGCGCGGCCAGCGCCGCGTCGAGCGCATCCTCGCCCGGCCGCACCATGACCAGCGGTCGCTGCCCCCAGCCCCGCATCGCCGCCTCCGCCGCCGCGACCCGCGCCAGCCCGCCGTCGAGCCCGCCGTCCAGCGTCGCCGCCGACACCCGGCCGCCGCCGCCTTCGCCCCGCCGTAGCGTCCAGGGACCCAGCCCGACGATCTCCGCGGCGGGCCAGGTCGCCGCCATCGCCTCGAACAGCGCCATCAGATCACCGCCGCCTCGGCGAAAGCCTCGCCCGCCGCCACCCGGGCGTAGCCGAACGGCCCGAGATCGAGGCTGCGATACCCGCCGAACGCCAGCCATTCCGCCAGCCCGCGGCCGACCGCCGGCGCCTGCTGCAGCCCGTGCCCGGAAAAGCCGTTGGCGAACAGGAAGTTCTCCACCTCCGGATGCGGCCCGAGCACCGCGTTGTGGTCGAGCACGTTCGTGTCGTAGTGCCCCGCCCAGAACCGCCGCAGCTTCAGGGCCTCGAACGCCCGCGACCGCGCCGCCAGCGCCGGCCAGACCACCGCCTCCCATTCCTCGTGCCGCGGCTCGAAATCCTCCGCCGCAACCGCCGGGTCCGGCGTCGGCGTACAGCCGGCGATGAACAGCGCGCCCTCCGGCCGGCACCAGACCCCGCCCGGATCGATCATCAGCGGTAGCCGCCCGAGCGGCGGCGACGCGCTCGCGAAGGCGAAGACGGTGCGCTTGCGCCGCTCCACCGGTAACGCCAGCCCCGCCAGCGCCGCGACCTCGGCGCCCTGCCCGCCCGCGGCGTTGACCAGCGCGCCGCAGTCGATCCGCCCGCCGCCCGCGAGTCCGACCGCCACGACGCAGCCGCCGCGGACGTCGACCCGCGCCACCCGGTCGCGCCGGTACTCGACGCCGCCATCCAGCGCCCGGGCGCGATAGGCCGCCAGCAGGCCCATGCCGTCGAACCAGCCCTCGCCGCTCACCCCATGCGCCGCGAGCCGCAGGCCGGCCGTCTCCAGATGCGGGAACCGCGCCGCCAGCGCCGCCGGCTCCAGCAGCTCCACCTCCGCCCCCGCCCCGATCTGCGCCGCGTGCCGCGCCCGGAGCGCCGCCGCCTGCGCCGCAGTGGCGGCCAGCGTCAGATAGCCGTTCTCGTGGAACGCCAGTCCCAGCGCCCGGATCGTCTCGACCGCATAGGCCGAGATCGCGACGTTCAGCGGGTTCGAGAACTGCCGCCGCACCCCGCTCGCCGACAGCGCGGTGGCTGCCCGCGCATAGCTCGGGTCCGGCTCGACCACCACCACCCGACCGCGAAACCCGAGGCCGACCAGATGCGCCGCAACCGCGCTGCCGACGACCGCCCCTCCGGCGATGACGACGTCCGCACTATCCGGCATCGTCGGGATGACCCGTCGCCGCGAAACCTCCGCCGACCACCCGGGTTGCGACCGCAGCCGGATCGGGCCGCGCGGTCCGCGCCAGCACCGCCGCGGCGAACCCGTCCGCGCTGTCCTGCGGCCGGAACCCGACATGCGCGGCGCCCGCGTTCGACACGCCCCGCGCCGCGTTGTCCGAGGTCCCGTAGATCACCGAGAACCCGACCCGCGGCGCGGTCAGCGCCGCCGTGGTCAGCCGCACCATGTCGGGGAAGCTCAGCCAGGACCACAACATCCGCCGGTCTCGCGGTTCCTCGAAACACGAGCAGATCCGCAGGCAGACGCTCTCGATCCCGAACTTGTCCCAGTAGAGACGGGCGAGATCCTCGGTGAAGGTCTTGCTCAACCCGTAGAACGTGTCCGGCCGGTGCGCCGCCGCCACCCCCGGCACCGCCTCCACGTCGTGGAATCCCACCGCGTGGATCGAACTGGCGTAGACCACCCGCTTCGCCCCATGCCGCCGCGCCCCCTCGTACATGTGGTAGGCCCCCGGCAGCACGTCCCCGAGCAGCTCGTCGAAGCTCACCTCGCGCGGATGCCCGGCGAAATGCACGATCGCGTCGCAGTCGCGCGTGACCTCCAGCGCCGCCGCCTTGTCCGCCAGGTCGCAGACCACGATCTCCTCGTGCGCCGCCGCCGGCCCCATCTCCTTCACGTCGACCAGCCGCAGCCGCCGCGCCAGCGGCGCGAGCCCGGCGCGCAGATGCCGGCCGAGGTTTCCTGCAGCGCCGGTGATCAGGATGCGCTCGTAGTCGGGCACGGACTCACCCTCCCGTCGCGGCGCCGCGCAGCTGGCTCAGCGTCGCGCGCGGCGTGATCGCCTCGACCGGCACGACCAGCTCCAGCACCGCGCCGCCCTCCGCCGCCCGCGCCCGCGCGAACGCCGCCGCGAAGTCGCCGGTGCGCGTCACCGTCTCGCCGTGAAACCCGTAGGCCCGCGCCAGCGCCGGGAAATCTGGGTTGTCCAGCTCGGTGAAGCTCACCCGCCCCGGATAGGTTTTCTCCTGATGCATCCGGATCGTGCCGTAGCTCCGGTTGTTCACCACCAGCACGATCGGACAGGCCCGCGCCTGCATCGCCGTCCCCAGTTCCGCACAGGTCATCTGGAAATCCCCGTCCCCGGCGAAGGCCACCACGCACCGCTCCGGCGACGCGACCTTGGCCGCGATCGCCGCCGGCAGCCCGTAGCCCATCGCGCCCGACTGCGGCGCCAGCAGCCGCTGGCGGCCGTGAAACCGGAAATGCTTGTTCGGCCAGATCGCGAAATTGCCCGCGCCGTTGGTCAGGATCGCGTCGTCCGGCAGCGCCGCCTGCAAGTGCGCGATCACCGCGCCCATGTCGAGATCTCCCGGCTGCGGCGGCGCCTCGAGGAACGCCAGATGCGCCGCGCGCAACCGACCCAGCCGCTCCGCGCGCCCGGCCGAGCCCGGAACCGCGATCCCCGCCAGCGCCCGCGCCGTCGCGTCCGGATCGGCGGGCGCCGGCAGCGCTGCGGCGTAGACCTTGTTCAGCTCGTCGGCGTCGGCATGCACATGGATCAACGACTGCCGCCCCAGCAGCGTATATCCGTCCGTGGTGATCTCGCCCAGCTCCGCGCCCAGCGCCAGGATCACGTCCGCCCCGGCGAGCGCCGCGCGCACCGCCGCCGACTTGCCCAGCCCCGCGTCGCCCGCATAGGCCGCGCTGTCGTGGTCGATCACGTCCTGCCGGCGGAATTCCGTCAGCACCGGCAGCGCGTTCGCCTCCGCGAAGGCCCGCAGCGCGCGGCGCCCGTCGTCGGTCCAGCCGCCGCCGCCGACCAGCACGACCGGCGCCGCCGCCGCCGCCAGCCGCGCGCCGATCTCCGCGATCACCCCGGCATCCGGCGCCGGCCGCGCGATCCGCAGCGCCGGCCCGGCCACCGCGTCCGTTGCCGCGGACAGCACGTCCTCGGGCAGCGCCACCACCACCGGCCCCGGCCGCCCCGACTGCGCCACCGCGAAGGCGCGCGACACCAGCTCCGGGATCCGGTCCGCCGCGTCGATCTCCACCGCCCATTTCGCGAGGCTCCCGAACACCGCCCGGTAGTCGACCTCCTGGAACGCCCCACGCCCGCGCATCCCCGTCCCGACCTGCCCGACGAACACCAGCAGCGGCGTGCCCGCCTGCATCGCGGTATGCACCCCGATCGCGGCGTTCGTCGCCCCCGGCCCGCGTGTGACGAATACCACCCCGGGCCGGCCGGTCAGCTTGGCCCAGGCCTCCGCCATGAACGCCGCGCCGCCCTCGTGCCGGTTCGGGACCAGCCGGATGCGGCCCGACACGTCATGCAGCGCGTCGAGCACCGCCAGATAGCTCTCGCCCGGCACCCCGAACGTCGTCGTGACCCCCTGCGCCAGCAGGCAGTCCACCAGCGCCACCGCGCCCGTACGCAGGGTCGTTCGGCTGTCCATCGCGGGGCAGAGCATCACACTTCCGCTGCGGATGGTAGGGGGCACTCTGCGCCGGGTTGGCGCCGACTGGGACGCGCGTTACCTGCTCATGCGCGATTCAGTTATCGATAAAAAACAAGCACTTGCCGAATATTCACGCTGAATGCGCCGCTCACCGCCCCCGCCCGGAGTGCTCCACCGTGCGGACGAACACGTCGTTGTCGGCGCACAGCCGCACGATCGACTTCGGCGGCGTCACGTCGGTGAAGAACCCGTCGAGCTCCGCGAGGCTCGCGATCCGCACCGGCGCCGCCATCTTGAACTTGGTGTGGTCGGCGACGAGAAAACTCTTGCGCGCGTTCTTGATGATCGCCTGCGCCACCCGCACCTCGCGGAAGTCGTAGTCGAGCAGCGAGCCGTCCGGGTCCACCGCCGCCGAGCCGATGATCGCGTAGTCCATCTTGAACTGCCCGATGAACTCGGCGGTGACGTCGCCCACCAGCGCCCCGTCCGAGCGGCGCAGGATGCCGCCGGTGACGATCACCTCGGAGTTCGGGCTGGTGGCCAGGATGTTCGCGACGTTCAGGTTGTTGGTCACCACCATCAGATTGCGGTGCTTCAGCAGCGCGCGCGCCACCGCTTCGGTGGTGGTGCCGATGTTCATGAAGATCGACACGCCGTCGGGGATCTGCTCCGCCACCAGCAGCGCCATCGCGTCCTTCTCGGCGCTCGCGAGGCTGCGCCGATCCTCGTAGCCGAGCGCGATCACCCCTGAGGGGATCATCGCGCCGCCGTGCACCCGGGTCAGCTGGCCGACGTCGCACAGCTCGGTCAGGTCGCGGCGGATCGTCTGGGCGGTGACCTTGAACCGCGACGCCAGCCCCTCGACCGTGACCTTGCCCGCCTCGCGGGCGATGGTCAGGATCTCGGAATGGCGGAAATTCTGGGCCACGGGGTCTCGGGCGGCTGCCTTTCCGATTCCCCTATGATTTTCTCGTCGCGGTTGCAACCGCCACGCCGCGCCCGCAAACTCATCCGCAATCAGCGGGAGGCAGCCGTGGAGGCGGATCCGGATCTGCCGGGACTCGAGGCGATGCCCGCCGAGGACCAGGCCGCCATAGGCGCCACGCTCGGCGCGCTGCTCGCCGGCTTCATGGCGCGCGACGCCGGCGCGCTCGCCGGGGTCTACGCGCCCGACGCGGACTGGGTGAACGCGTTCGGCACGACGCTCCGCGGCGACGCCGCGATCCCCGCCTATCTCGCCGGCCTCTTCGCCGACCCTCGCTTCGACGCCGGCCGTCCGGCCGGACCCCCCGTCAGCCGGCTCCGCCGGCTCGCCGCCAGCGTCGTCGCGGTCTCGACCCACCTGCGCATCCTCGACCAGGGCACGGTGGGCGGCGGCACGATCCCGATCCGCGACAACCATTCGCTGCGCATCCTGCAGCGGCAGCCGGACGCCCGCTGGCTGATCGTGTCGGAGATCTGCATGGACGCCCGCACCGACGCGACCCACGCCGCCGGCTGACCGCCCCCCCCCGCGCGCCGCCGCTTGACAGCGCCGCCCCCAGACCGCTCCCATCGCTTGCCCCAGCGGCGGGAGGAGCGCGACATGACCCACGTTCTGGCCATCGACCAGGGCACCACCTCCAGCCGGGCCTTGGTGTTCGACGCGAACCTCGGCCTCGTCGCGAGCGCGCAGGAGGAGTTCCCCCAGCACTTCCCGCAATCGGGCTGGGTCGAGCACGACCCCGCCGACATCTGGTCCTCCACCGCCGGCGTCTGCCGCGCCGCGATCGAGCGCGCCGGCCTGCGCCCCGAGGACATCGCCGCCGTCGGCATCACCAACCAGCGCGAGACCACGCTGGTCTGGGACCGCAAGACCGGCGAGCCGATCAGCAACGCCATCGTCTGGCAGGACCGCCGCACCTCGGCGCTCTGCGCCCGCCTGCGCGCCGACGGCCATGAGCCGATGATCACCGAGCGCACCGGCCTGCTGCTCGACCCCTATTTCTCCGGCACCAAGCTGAAATGGCTGCTCGACAACACCGAGGGCGCCCGCGCCCGCGCCGCCCGCGGCGAGCTCGCCTTCGGCACCGTCGACACTTACCTGATCTGGCGCATGACCGACGGCGCGAGCCACGTCACCGACGCCACCAACGCCGCCCGCACGCTGCTCTACGACATCCGCCGCGGCCGCTGGGATCCCGACATCTGCGCGCTGCTCGATATCCCCATGTCCATGCTGCCCGAGGTCCGCGACTGCGCCGCCGAGTTCGGGGCCACCCGCCCCGACCTGTTCGGTCGCCCGATCCCGATCCTCGGCGTCGCCGGCGACCAGCAGGCCGCCACCGTCGGCCAGGCCTGCTTTTCGCCCGGCATGCTCAAGGCCACCTACGGCACCGGCTGCTTCGCGCTGCTCAACACCGGCGACACCCTGGTGACGAGCGAGAACCGCCTGCTCGGCACCATCGCCTACCAGCTCGACGGCAAGCCGACCTACGCGCTCGAAGGCTCGATCTTCATCGCCGGCGCGGTGGTGCAATGGCTGCGCGACGGCCTCAAGATCATCCGCGCCGCCTCCGAGACCCACGCGCTCGCCGACGCCGCCGACCCCGCCCAGTCGCTCTACCTCGTGCCCGCCTTCACCGGCCTCGGCGCGCCCTGGTGGGACCCGGACGCCCGCGGCGCGATATTCGGCCTCACCCGCAACTCCGGCCCCGCCGAGTTCGCCCGCGCCGCCCTCGAGAGCGTCGCCTACCAGACCCGCGACCTCTACGAGGCGATGCGCCGCGACTGGCCCGGCGAGGGCGCGCCGGTGCTGCGCGTCGACGGCGGCATGACCGCGAACGACTGGATGCTGCAGGGCCTCGCCGACATCCTCGGTGCCCCGGTCGACCGCCCGAAGGTCCGCGAGACCACCGCCATGGGCGCCGCCTGGCTCGCCGGCATGCAGGCCGGCCTCTACCCCGGCCCCGCCGAGTTCGCAAAGAGCTGGTCCCTCGACCGCCGCTTCGAGCCGGCAATGGACGAGGGGCGGCGGGAGGCGAAGTATGCGGGGTGGCGGGATGCGGTGCGGCGGACGTTGACTAGCGGGGGTGCTGGGGGCTAGGGCGCGTCGCATGAGGTTGATCGGGTCCGTCATCGACCTAGAGCGGTGAGGCTCGGAGTGCTGGATCGGGAG
>JANOEW010000450.1:0-11969 GCA_031413475.1 Amaricoccus sp. | reverse complement strand
CCGTCGCTGGCCCAGCGACCGACCGGGATCTTGGCGGCGGTCAGCCACTCCATGGCGGTCATCTCCTCCGTACGGTTCGGTCGATCACAGGCCGAGCGCGCCGCGCGCCGCGGCGAGCGCGTCGCCGCCGTCGCGCGTCGTCACGCCTTCGAGCCAAGGCGTCATCACGTCGGGATTGGCGGTGAGCCAGGCGGCGGCCGTCTCGTCGGGGTCGGCGCCGTCGTCGAGGATCGGCGCCATGATCTCGTTCTCCATCGCGAGCGTGAAGCCGAGGTTCTGCAGGAGCTTGCCGACGTTCGGGCATTCCGCGACATAGCCCGCGCGGGTGTTGGTCGCGACCGTCGAGCCGCCGAACTCCGGCCCGAACCAGTCGTCGCCCCCCGTGAGATAGGTCATCGCGAGGTTCGAGTTCATCGGATGCGGCTCCCAGCCGAGGAAGACGAGTCCCTCGCCCTGCCGCTCGGCCCGCGCCGCCTGCGCCAGCATGCCCTGCTCGGAGGTCTCGACGATCTCGAAGCCGCCGAGCCCGAAGGCATCGGCCGCAATCATGTCGAGGATGATCTTGTTGCCGTCGTTGCCCGGCTCGATGCCGTAGATCTTGCTCTCGAGCGGCTCGGCGAACGTCGCGATGTCGGCGAAGTCCTTCAAGCCCTGATCCGCGAGGCTGGTCGAGACCGCGAGCGTGTATTTCGCGCCCTCGAGGTTGACTCGCACCACGTCGATTTCGCTCTTGTCGAGATAGGGCGTGATCATCGGCTCCATCGTCGGCATCCAGTTGCCGAGAAACACGTCGATGTCGCCGCGCGCCAGGCTCTGGAACGTCACCGGCAGCGCGAGCAGATCGACGCTGGTCTCGTAGCCGAGCGCGCGCAGCACCGTGCCCGTGACCGCGGTGGTGGCGGTGATGTCGGTCCAGCCGACGTCGGCGAAGCGGACCTTGGCGCAGCTGTCGGGTTCGGCGGCGAGGCCGGGGCCGGCGGCGAGCGCGCCGAGCGCGGCGAGGGCGATCAGTCGGGGCAAGATGGACCTCCGGGTTCGGGTCGATGCGACTTCTTCATTGGTCGGCGAACAGCTTGACCCATGCAAGGAAAACCGACATTGACTGATCGGTCAATCAACGATTTTAGGCGCGTCATGAGCCCGATCCCCGGCCGCCCCGAGTCCCGCCGCCGCGCGCTGATCGGCGCGGCGCTGCGCGAGATCGCCGACCGCGGCACGCTCGACGTGACCGTGGCGCAGATCGCCGCGCGGGCCGGCGTGTCGAGCGCGCTCGCGCATCATTATTTCGGCGCCAAGGAGGACCTGATCCTTGCCACGATGCGCCACCTGCTCGGGGCCCTCGGGGCCGGCGTGGCCGCCGACCTGCGCCGGGCGCGGGGGCCGCGCGGGCGCCTGAGCGTGGTGATCGCCGCGAGCTTCGCGCCCGAGCAGTTCCACCGCGCCACCATCGCCGCCTGGCTCACCTTCTACGCCAAGGCGCTGTCGTCGCCCGAGGCGGCGCGGCTGCTCGACGTCTACCAGCGTCGGCTGCGCTCGAACCTCGCGCACGCCCTGCGCGTGTCGCTGCCCCGGACCGAGGCGATGCGCGTCGCCGACGGCATCGCCGCGATGATCGACGGGGTCTACCTGCGCGGCGCCGTCACCGGCCGCGCCGACGGCCCCGAAGCCGCCGTCGCCCTGGTCGAGGGTTACGTCGACCTCCAGCTCGCAGCGTCCCGGCTTCCCGAAAGGAGCCCCGCATGATCACCGTCTACGGCCGCGCCACCTCGCTGAACGTGCAGGCGGTGATGTGGGGCATTGCCGAACTCGACCTGCCGCACGAGCGCCTCGACTACGGCCTGAGCTTCGGTGGGGTCGACACCCCGGACTTCCTGGCGATGAACCCCAACGGCCTGGTGCCGGTCATCCGCGACGCGAACCTGACGCTGTGGGAAAGCTGCACGATCCTGCGCTACCTCGGCGCGCGCTACGCCCGCTTCCCGTTCTGGCCCGAGGACCCGGTGGCCCGCGCGCCGATCGACATGTGGGCCGAATGGGGCAAGGGCACGCTGCAGCGCGACTTCGCCGGCCCGATCTTCTGGACCAAGATCCGCACCCCGGCCGCCGAGCGCGACGAGGCCGCGCTCTCGGCCGCGCTCGCGACGTTCGACCGCCGCATCGAGCTTCTCGAGGGCCAGCTCGGCGACGCGCCGTTCGTGACCGGTCGCGACTTCACCCTCGCCGACCTGGTCATCGGCGTCGTGCTCTATCGCTATTTCACCCTCGAGATCCCGCGCGCCGACCGCCCCGCGCTCGCGGCCTACTATGCCCGCCTGACCGAACGCCCGGCCTACGCGACGCATGTCATGGTCCCCTACGACACGCTGCGCGCGCCGGGAGCCTGATGCCCGAGCGCACTTCGCCCGACCGGCGGATGGAGGCCGACTTCGTCGTCGTCGGCTCCGGCTCGGCCGGCGCGGCGCTGGCCTACCGTCTCGGCGAGGCCGGCCATTCGGTGCTGGTGCTCGAATACGGCGGCTCCGACGCCGGGCCGCTGATCCAGATGCCGGCGGCGCTGAGCTATCCGATGAACATGGCGCGCTACGACTGGGGCTTCGTCACCGAGCCCGAGCCGTCGCTCGGCGGACGCCGGCTGGCGGTGCCGCGCGGCAAGGTGCTCGGCGGCTCGTCCTCGATCAACGGCATGGTCTTCGTGCGCGGGCACGCGCGGGACTTCGACCATTGGGCCGCGGTGGGCGCGGACGGCTGGGCCTGGGCAGACGTGCTGCCCTACTTCTGCCGCATGGAAACCTGGCACGGCGGCGCCAGTCCCTGGCGCGGGACCGACGGACCGCTGCACATCACCCGCGGCCCGCGCAGCAACCCGCTGCATCACGCCTTCGCGGCGGCGGGTGCCGAGGCGGGCTTCGAGACCACCGACGACTACAACGGCGAAAAGCAGGAGGGCTTCGCCCCGATGGAGGCGACGGTCTGGCGCGGCCGGCGCTGGTCGGTCGCCAACGCCTATCTGCGCCCGGCGATGCGCCGGGGCAACGTCGCGGTGCTGCGCTGCCTCGCCGTGCGCGTGATCCTGACCGAGGGCCGCGCCACCGGCGTCGAGGTCGAGCGCGCCGGCCGCCGCGAACGGGTGACGGCGCGGCGCGAGGTGATCTTAGCGGCCTCGTCGATCAACACGCCGAAGCTGCTGATGCTGTCCGGCATCGGACCGGCCGCGCATCTGGCCGAGCACGGGCTGCCGGTGGTCGCCGACCGCACCGGCGTCGGCGCGAACCTTCAGGACCACCTCGAGGTCTACGTCCAGCAGGAATGCCGGCTGCCGGTCACGCTCTATCGCCACTACAACTTCGCCTCCAAGGCGCTGATCGGGGCGCAGTGGCTGTTCCTGCGCCGCGGCCTCGGCGCCTCGAACCAGTTCGACAGCGCGGCGTTCCTGCGCTCGCGCGCCGGCGTCGACTACCCCGACATCCAGTTCCATTTCCTGCCGCTGGCGGTGCGCTACGACGGGCGGGCCGCGGTTCGTGGCCACGGCTTCCAGGCGCACGTTGGGCCGATGCGTTCGGCGGCGCGCGGCCGGGTGCGCCTCGCCTCGGCCGATCCCAAGGACGCCCCGTCGATCCGCTTCAACTACATGGACAACGCGGCGGACTGGGTCGACTTCCGCCGCTGCCTGCGACTGACACGGACGCTGTTCGCCCAGCCGGCCTTCGCGGCCTATACCGGGCGCGAGATCCAGCCCGGCGCCCGGCTCCAGTCAGACGACGAGCTCGACGGGTTCTTGCGCGCACACGTCGAGAGCGCCTATCACCCCTGCGGCACCGCCCGCATGGGCCGGCGCGACGACCCGCTGGCGGTCGTCGATCCCGAGGGCCGCGTCATCGGCGTCGAGCGGCTGCGGGTCGCCGACAGCTCGATCTTCCCGCGCATCACCAACGGCAACCTCAACGCCCCCTCGATCATGGTCGGCGAGAAAATCGCCGACCACGTGCTCGGCCGCGCGCCGCTGCCGCGGGCGAACCTCGAGCCCTGGATCAACCCGCGTTGGGCGACCAGCGACCGCTGACCCGCAGCCATCGACCGCATGGACCCTTGAGCGCACCCGCCGCGGCGCCCATGTCGAAGCCATGGACGCCATCCCCGATCGATCGACCGAGCCCCAGGACCAGGGCCGCGCGCTGGCGGCGGGCGACGCCGACCGGATCGTGACCGAGGCGGCGCGTGATTACTTCGCCGCGTGCCGCGCCCGGGCCGGGCCCTTCGTCGATCGCAATTTCTCGGTCGCCGGCTCCGCGCGGCTGCACCGCCACGCCTTCGGCTGGGACCTGCTGCGCGCCCCGGCCAACCTCGCGCTGTCGCTGCCCCAGGTCGGTCTCAAACTCGGGGCCGCGGCCGCCCGCGGGCTCGGCCGGCCCCGGACCGCCGATCGGCTCGCCCGCCGGAACCTGCTGCTCGAAACCGCCGTCGCGCGCGAGCTGCGCTGGCGGATGATGACCGAGCTGCTGCGCCAGCCGTTCCGGGACGGAGACCGCGAGTCGCGGGCCGACGGCCTCGCCGAGGCGATCCTTGCCCATCCCGAGGTGACGGCGCTTGTCGAGGCCGCTGGCGCCAGCGCGGCCGCCCACCGCGACGACGTCGCATTCCGCGCCCGGCTCGAGGCGGCGCTGACCGAATACGCCGGGACCCGCGCCGCCGCGGCCGAGATCACCACCGGCCTGATCGCGCTCGGCAGCGGCGCGGTCGCGTTCAAGCAGGTTACGCCCGGGGCGCTGACGCTTGGCCCGGCGATAGCCGCCAGCCTCGCCCACGGCGCCGCGGTGGCGAGCTTTCCGCTCGGCGCGACGGCCGGCGGCCTTTGGTACGGGCTGTTTCCGGCGGCGGCCTCGCCCGCCCTCGTCGCCGGCGTGACCGCGGGCGTGCTGGGCGCG
This sequence comes from Amaricoccus sp., assembly GCA_031413475.1. Taxonomy (GTDB): domain Bacteria; phylum Pseudomonadota; class Alphaproteobacteria; order Rhodobacterales; family Rhodobacteraceae; genus Amaricoccus. Next base: position 7,047 of record JANOEW010000450.1, on the reverse strand, counting down.
GCCGCCCTCGCCACCGCCTTCGCCGGAATGATCGCCGACCCGGTACAGCGCGCGCTCGGCCTGCACGCCCGCCGGCTAGACGCCTTGATCGATGCGCTGGAAGTTTCGTTCGCCGACGGCGACGCCGCGGGCTTCGTCGCCTACGACCTCTACGTCGCCCGCCTCATCGACCTCGGCGACGTGCTCGCAGGGGTGGCCCGCGCCTTTCGCTCCGGCTGACCGGGTGTCTCAGATCGGGTAGCGCAGGATCGCCGCGAGCGCGCCCTGGCCCGGGATGTCGGCCGTGCGCGCGGCCACGATCTGCGCGCCCGAATTCAGCGCGCGCCGGGCGATCTCGTCGATGACGCCGTAGCTGTCGGCGCCGGGCGCGGTGGCGAAGCTCACCGCCCCGTCCTCCTCGTCGATCGTGCCGTCCACCTCCGCGTCCATATCGACCATCAGCGTATCGATCGCGCCGAAGGTCGCGGCCCGCGCCGCCTGGGCGATGTCGGCGGTGGCGCGGCCCTGGTTCGAGCGGGTGCGGTAGAGCTCGGCCAGCGCCGCGATCCGCTGCGCGTGGATGCCGTCCAGGATCGCGCGCGCGGCCGCGGCGAGCTCGTGATCGGGCACGTGGTCGGCGCTGCCGGCGATCACCTGCTCGGCGGTGTGCGGATAGCTCGACGCCGCGCGATAGATCGAGGCGAGCGGCTCCGAGGCCGCGACGATCAGCGGCCGCTCGTGCCCGGTCAGCATCGGGCGCAGCGCCTGATCCACGCTTCGGGCGTAGCGATTGAGCATCGCGCTTTCGCTGGCCTTTTCGCCACTGCTCATGTCGCCCGAGCGCTGCAGGTGGCTGCGCTTGCCGAGCGCCTGGTTGAAGTCCTTCGGCAGGTTCGGCGCCGGCACGGTGTGCGGCGGCAGATCGGCCGAGACCTCGACCAGACGGCACGAGCCGATGCCGATCGCCAGAACGTAGGCGTCTTGGGGAAAGGTCACCGCCCGCAGCAGCGGCTTGATATGCGCGCGGTCCGAGACCTCGACCATGTTGGTCAGCTTGTTCGGCAGCCGGAAGGTGACGAGCCGCGCGCCGGAGGCGAAGATCGCCAGGCTGTTGGCCTGCTCGACCCAGAAGTCGTCATCCTCGATCAGGCCGCCGATCGACTCCTCGATCGGCCAGATGCTGCGCTTCGGCGTGTCGGCCGCCTGCATCTGCTCCACCGCCGCCTTCAGCAGGTTCTTCAGCTCGATCCTGTCGGCCTGGGCGGCCTGGGTGACCGGCGTCGTGCGCAGGTAGATCGAGACCGTCGGCTGCGCCCGGTGGGCCGCGAGTTTCTCGATCTCGGCGCGGGAAGGCAGGTCGATGTGCAGCATGGGCGGCGATCCTCCGGACAGTCTTGTCGCCGAGGTCTTATGGGGCGCCCGGCGAAAAGGGAAGGGGCCCCGGCGTCGGCCAGTCCGCGCCGGCCGCGAGCGCCGCGCGGATCGCGTCGCCATGCTCGTCGAGGCGCGGCGGCGGCCGGTCGGCGGCCAGTTCCGCTGCGGAAAACCGCATCGGCGAGCGCGGCGCGCGCGAGTCCCCGATCTGCTGCGCCAGTCCGCGGTGGCGGGCCTGCGGCTCGTCGAACGCCTCCGCGACCGTGTTGATCGGCCCCGCCGGCACGCCCGCCCGCGCCATGGTCGCCAGCGCCTCGGCCCGGCCGAGGCGCGCCACTTCGGGTGCGAGCGCGGCGAGCAGGTCCGCCCGGTGCTCGAGCCGGCCGCGGTTGCGCGCAAAGCGCGGGTCCTCGTGCAGCGCCAGCCCGAGTGCGGCGCAGAGACGCGCGAACTGGCCGTCGTTGCCGCAGGCGATGACCAGCGGCCCGTCGGCGGTCTCGAACACCTGGTAGGGCGCGATGTTGGGGTGGGCGTTGCCCATGCGCCGCGGCTGGCGGCCGCCGATCAGGTGGTTGGTCGCCTGGTTGGCGAGCATGGCGATCTGCACGTCGAACAGCGCCATGTCGATGTGCTGGCCGCGCCCGGTGCGGGCGCGCAGGGCCAGCGCGGCCTGGACCGCGACCGTGCCGTAGAGGCCGGTGAAGAGATCAGCGACCGCGACGCCGACCTTTTGCGGCGCGCCGTCGGGCTCGCCGGTCAGGTCCATGATCCCGCCCATGGCCTGGATCAGGAAGTCGTAGCCGGGCTCGGCGGCGCGCGGGCCGTCCTGACCGAACCCCGTCACCGAACAGTAGACCACGCCCGGATTGGCGGCGGCCACCGCGGCGTAGTCGAGGCCGAACTTGGCGAGGCCGCCGACCTTGAAGTTCTCGAGCACCACGTCGGCGCGGGCGGCGAGCCGCGCGGCGATCGATCGCTCGGCGGGATCGCGAAAGTCCACCCGGACCGAGCGCTTGTTGCGGTTGGCGGCGTGGAAGTAGGCGGCGGCGCCGTCTTCGGCGAAGGGCGGGCCCCAGCCGCGGGTCTCGTCGCCCTCCGGGCTCTCGACCTTGACCACGTCGGCCCCAAGATCGGCGAGGGTCTGGCCGATCCAGGGTCCCGCCAGGACCCTCGCGAGCTCGAGCACGCGCAGCCCTTCGAGCGGTCTCTCCATCGCGGTCCGTCTCCTCCGTCCGGTGGCCGGCATAGAGGGCGTGCGGCGCGGGAAGGTCAAGCGGGCCACCTCGGAATCGCCCGAGCGCCGGTCGGACCCTTGAGGCCAGCGCGTTCACGCCCTCGGCACAGCACCCCTTGCCTCCGGCCGGCGTTCCGGCCTAGGGACCGATCGTTCGACCGTCGACCGTCGTGCCGTCCACTGGGACGGCACGGAGTTCATGTCCGGTTTCATGTCGTGGCGCGACGTGCGGCGAGCCGGGAGAAGCGTGATGAAACTCGCGAGCCTGAGGGACGGCACGCGCGACGGGCGGCTCGTCGTGGTCTCCCGCGACCTCGCCTGGTGCACCGACGCGACCCGGCTGGCGCGGACGTTGCAGGCCGCGCTGGACGACTGGGATCGGGTCGCGCCCGACCTCGGCATGCTGGCGCGGTCGGTCGAGGCCGAATCCGTGCCGCTCGAGCGGTTCCACGAGCGCGAGGCGCTGTCGCCGCTGCCGCGGGCGTATCACTGGGCGGACGGCTCGGCCTACGTAAACCACGTGGAGCTGGTGCGACGGGCTCGCGGCGCCGAGATGCCGGCGCGCTTCCGGACCGATCCGCTGATGTATCAGGGCGGGTCGGACGCCTTCCTCGCGCCGCGCGCGCTGATCCGGATGGCCGACGAGGCCTGGGGGATCGATCTCGAGGCGGAGGTCGCCGTGGTCGCGGCCGACGTGCCGATGGGCGCCTCCGTCGACCGCGCCGGCGCCGCGATCCGCCTGGTGATGCTGGTCAACGACGTGTCGCTGCGCGAGCTGATCCCGGACGAGGTCGCCAAAGGCTTCGGCTTCTACCAGTCGAAGCCGTCCTCGGCGTTCTCGCCGGTGGCGGTGACGCCGGACGAGCTTGGCCCCGCATGGGACGGCGGCCGGCTGCACGGCACGGTGCGGGTCGACGTCAACGGCGCGCCGCTCGGGCGGGTGGACGCGGGCGTCGACATGACCTTCGATTTCCCAGCGCTGATCGCCCACGCCGCGAAAACCCGGCCGCTCGGGGCCGGCGCGATCATCGGCTCGGGCACGGTTTCGAACCGCGACGCCGGCGGCGGGCCGGGGCGGCCGGTGGCGGAGGGCGGGCTCGGCTACGCCTGCCTCGCCGAGCAGCGCATGGTGGAGACGATCCTGCACGGTGCGCCGCGCACGCCGTTCCTGCGGTTCGGCGATACGGTGCGGATCGAAATGCTCGACGCGGCGGGCAAGTCGATCTTCGGGGCGATCGAGCAGAGCGTCGAACGCCACCCGTAGCGCGACGGGTCGCGCCCGGTTAGGGTCCGATCAGGCCGGCGTGGGCCGCTGGCCCGGTCGGGCGGCGCCACAGGACGGCCCCGGCTCGGTCGGCGGCGGCGAAGTCGATGCCGGGCAGCACGGCGAGCGCGTCCGGCAGCCGCTCGGCCCCGATCGCGCCGAACGGAATCTCGAGCCTGGTCCCGTCCTCGGCGCGCAGCACCCAGGTGCGGTCGGCGCCCGGCGCGCCGGCGACGGCCACCGAGACGAGCGCCGGCAGGTCGACGAACCCGCCCGCCGCCGGGCCGAGCAGCCCGACCCGTCCTTCGTCGATCAGCACCACGCCGGGACCGGGGCCGGCCGGCGCGAGGCGCAGCCGGTTGAGCGCCCCGCGCAGCAGCGCGAATCCGGTCGCGGCGAGGCACGCGCCGATCACGAAGACCAACGGCTCCAGCCGGGCGTAGCCTCGCCAGATCAGTCCGAGCCCGAGCGCGAGCGCCACGCCCCAGATCGCCAATTCGCGACCGCGCGCGAAGGCCGCGACGAGTTCCGGTCGCACGAAGCTCATCGCCGCCGGCTCGCGGCGCGATCCGGGCACGGCGCCCGCGCCGCGCCCAGGAGGTCGCAGCGCAGCGCCTGTGCTGCGAAGATTGGCTTCGGTGCCGGCATGTCCCGCCCCCTTCAGCGCCAGTCGCCGAGCGCGGCCTGCCACAGGGCGACGGCGGCGACCGCGGCGGTGTCCGCACGCAGGATGCGTGGTCCGAGCGTGACCGGCAGCACGAACGGCAGGTGGCGCAGCCGGGCGGCCTCCTCGGGGGCGAAGCCGCCCGCGGGACCGATCAGGATCGCCCAGGGACCGGGTTCGGCTTCCGCCAGCGCCACCGCCGCCGGCCGGGCGTCGCGCGCCTCGTCGCAGAACATCAGCCGCCGGGCAGGGTCCCAGGAGTCGAGCAGGCGCTCGAGCCGGGCGGCGTCCGCGACTTCGGGGACATAGGTCTCGCCGCACTGCTCGGCCGCCTCGATCGCATGGGCGCGCAGCCGATCGGTCCGCAGGCGCTCGGCGGCGGTCAGCCGGGTCAGCACCGGCTGGATGCGGGCGCAGCCGAGCTCGGTCGCCTTCTCGACGATGAAGTCGGTGCGGGCCTTCTTGATCGGCGCGAACAGCAGCCAGAGGTCGGGCGGCCGGCGCTGCGGCCGGCCAGGGTACTTCGCGACCAGCGATCCGCCGCGGCGACCCGCGGGCCTGGCCTCGGCGATCCACTCGCCGTCGCGGCCGTTGAATACCGCGACCGGGACGCCGGGGCCGACCCGCATCACTGCGAAGAGGTAATGCGCCTGGTCGGGGGTCAGAACGACCTCGGCGCCGGGACCGAGCGCGGCCTCGACAAAAAGCCGGATCTTTGCCGCGCGATCTGTCATATCCTTCGTCCCATGACCGAGCAGACTATGCGACCGGGACCGGGCGAGGGAAGGGTGGCCGACGCCGCGCCGGGCAATTGGGTCGACCGGTTCGCGCCGGCGTGGACGCGGCCCTACCTGCGGCTCAGCCGGGCCGATCGGCCGGTGGGAACCTGGCTCCTGCTGCTGCCCTGCTGGTGGGGGCTGGCGCTGGCCGCCACGGCCGACCCGGCGGGCCCGCGGCCGTTCGATCTCTGGATCGCGGCGGGCTGTGCGCTGGGCGCGGCGCTGATGCGCGGGGCCGGCTGCGTCTGGAACGATCTGGCCGATCGCGAGATCGACGGCCGCGTGGCGCGGACCCGGTCGCGGCCGCTGCCCTCGGGGCAGGTGACGCCGCGGGCCGCCTTCGTCTGGCTGTGCGTGCAGGCGCTGCTCGCCTTCGCCATCCTGCTGACCTTCCCGCCGGTCGCGATCGGCCTCGGCGTGGCGTCGCTGGCGCTGGTCGTGGTCTATCCCTTCGCCAAACGCTTCACCTGGTGGCCGCAGGTCTTTCTCGGCCTCGCGTTCAACTGGGGAGCGCTGCTGGCCTGGGCGGCGCACGGCAACGCGCTCGGCGCGCCGGCGGCTGCGCTCTATCTGGCCGGGATCGCATGGACGCTGTTCTACGACACGATCTACGCGCACCAGGACCGCGAGGACGACGCGCTGATCGGGGTGAAATCCACGGCGCGGCTGTTCGGGGCCGCGACGCGGCGCTGGCTCGCCGCGTTCCTGCTCGCGGCGACCGCCTGCGCGGGGCTGGCGGTCGGCTTGGCCACGCGCGAGCCTCTCGCGCTCGCGCTCGGACTGGCGGCGGTGGCCGGCTTCGGTTGCCATCTCGCCTGGCAGCTTCGGCGGCTCGACATCGACGACCCGGTTCGCTGCCTCGCGCTGTTCCGCTCGAACCGCGACGCGGGGCTGATCCTGGCGCTGGGGCTGGGCGTGGCGGCGCTGGTCTGAACGGGCAGCCGGTGGCGGGCAGGAGGCGCGCTTGATCCCCGGGCGCGGCTCGCCTAAAAAGCCCGCTGGTCTCGGAAAGCCTGGGGAAGATGCGTCTGCGCGCCGTCAGCTTCGTCCTGATCTCCCTGGCTACGGTGGTGTTCGGGGCGCTCCTGCTCGGCGACCTCGCCGCGGACCGGGTGGAGCGCATGACCCTGGAGCAGGTCGGCGAAGGGCTGGAGGCGGCGGGCGAACGCTGGGCCGCGGCGGATGCGGACGGCCTCGTGGTCACCCTTCGCGGGGCCGCGCCGGACGAGGCGAGCCGGCTGCGCGCGGCCGAGATCCTGCGCCGGATCGTCGATCGGCGGCGGGTGCGCGACCGCACCACGCTGGCCGCCGCCGGCCCGCCGCCGCCGCCGCCCTTCGCGCTCGAGCTGCTGCGCAACGGGGATGAGGTCTCGCTGATCGGCCTCGCGCCGGACGCCGCCGGGCGCGCGGCGATCGAGGCGGCGCTCGACCGGGCGGCGCTCGACGGCGCGGTGAGCGACATGCTGGAGAGCGTCGACCATCCGGCGCCGCCGGGCTGGGAGGCAGCGCTCGAGTTCGGGGTCGCGGCGCTCGGTGACCTGGCGCAGGCGAAGATCTCGGTGGCGCCGGGCCGCGTCGCGATCGCGGCGCTGGCCGAGAGCGAGACGGACCGGGCGCGGCTGGAAGCGACGCTCCGGGCGGCGCTGCCCGAGGGCGTGGCGCTGGCGCTGGAGATAGCGGCGCCGCGCCCGGTGATCGCGCCGTTCCGGCTCGACGTTGCGCTGGCGGCGGACGGGGTCGTGCGCGTCGCCGC